>JAUIEA010000051.1 GCA_030429045.1 Bacteroidia bacterium
CAGGGCCGTTTCGAGAAGGTTGACCTGCTTGCCGCTCAGGTCGTCATCAAAAATGACGAGGTCGATCTCCTTCAGCTCTACATATTCAGCGATTTCTTCCAGCTTTCCCTTGCCGATAAACGTTCTGGTATCCGGCTGGGGCAATTTCTGGGTAAACCGCTTCAGGGTTTGCGCACCAGCGGTTTCCGCAAGGAATTCCAGCTCGTCCATATATTCCATGACCTGGCTTTCGGATTGTTGCGACGTAATGACGCCCACCAATACCGCTTTTTCCATTTCCTGGGAGTGCAATCCTTTGGCGGTTGCCCCTACGTTCCATCCTGTCCCTGACATCATCATATGCTTACTTCTTGATCAACCAATGGGAGGGATTCTCCCTGTTCTTTCCTTTCCAGATCTCGAAATGGATCTCGGCCGTACCGCTGACAGGGTGTTTGGCCGCTGTCCCCACTACGGTACCAGCCGTCACCATATCCCCCTTTTTTCCTACAACAGTTTCCATATTGGAATATACCGAATAGTATTGACCATGTTGGATGATCATCGTATTGGCGTATCCGGGGACCCACTGGATCCCGCTGATCTTTCCATCAAAGACGGCATAGACCGGAGCAGCATCCTCGGTTCGAAAGTCGATACCCGTATTATTGATCCGGACACGAGGCAGGCTCGGATGCTGTTGCGGCCCGAACGTCCGGACGATGGCCCCTCTCGAGATCGGCCAACCCAGCTTCCCCTTATTCCGGGAAAAGTCGCCCGTCGCCCTGGTAATCGCCGGAGAAGCGAGCAACTCGTCCGGCTTTGACGCTTTATTCTTTCCTGCAGATTGTCGCTTTTTCAGTTTAGCCTCATTTGCCGCGATCTCGGCCCGGATCAACTGAGAGATCGTCTCTTCCAGTTTGATCCGTTCACGTGTCAGCTTCTCCTGCTGGGCGATCAGGGACGTCTGATCAGATTGAAGCCGTCTCAGCAGGTTGCTCCGTTCCTGTTTTTCCAGGGCGACTTTCTGCTTTTGATGGATCTCCAGATCCAACAAGGATCGGACCTCTGCTCTTCTTTTCTCCTGATCCTGGCGTAGGGCAACGGTCTGAAGTTCGGCTTCCCGAAACGTCCGCATGGCTTCCTTGCTGCGCAAGGCGAGTCGATCGAAAAGATACATCCGATGGAACAGGATATTCCACTGGGGCGAGGCCAGGATGTAAAGGATCGGGGATATTTCCGAAAGTCGATAATAGAGCCTATATCGGGCCAGGCGCCGATAGGTGGTCCAGGCAGCTTCCCTGGCATTCCGGGTTTGGAGTAGCGCCTTATCCAGATCGGCTATTTCCTGTTCAAGCGTGGTCAATTCCCGGGCCATCAGGGTGACGGCCTGTTCGCGTCTGGCGACTTGTTCTTCCAGGAGCAGCAGTTCGGACAGAGTCTGCTGTTCCTTTCCTCTCACCGATTCCAGGGCCTTTCCGGTCAGCTGGATATCCCGTAGCAGATCGTCCCTTTTTTCTTTGAGCTGGTGACTGGTCTGGGCAGAGGCAAGCAGGCCGAACAAAAGCAGACCGGCAATGCTAATGACGCGCATACCGGTCAGGTATCTCGAATGGAAATTGAAGGGGACCGTCAAATGAGGGATTGTCAACATCTATTTGTAAAAATAAGCGGGACTTTTCATCCAGCCTCATTTCCCAGGACCTTTCCTTTGGGACGGCAACAGCTGCCGAATCCGACAGAATAACCTGAGCTCCCTTCGCGGTCATTCCAGACCCTGTATCCCGATAGAGGCACTCGATGGGGATCAGATCTGGCTCTGCCAGAGTTGCCTGCACCTGGATCTGTCCTTCCTTTCCCAGGACCACCACCTGCCCGGGATCCGATTGAAGGACCTGTAACGCCTCCGGAATATAGGGAAGCCACCCCAACACAGTCCGTTGCAGGGCATCGAGAGAAGCTGGATATCCGGTTTTCAGCCGGACCTCCGCCCAGCTGTAGACATCTACCTTTTTCTCAAACCGGTTCAGGATCACCAGAGAGTCCCGATCCGCCTGGATCCGGGCCACCTCTATGCCGATAAAGCGTACCACGGCCCACAACGTGCTGTCCTTTTGCATTCGCAGAGTGTACTGACCGGTACCCGTAAACATGGATGAGGTCATATCGATCTCTCCCGTACAGGAAAACCATTCCCAGTCATAAGGCCCGTCCACCATAAACGAACGAATATCCGTCCGTTCAGACCGTTCGGGAACCGGTGTCGGTTCGATTTTCCGATGACAGGAGGCTGTCACGAGCAGTAGCAGAACAACAAGCAGATCTGTTGACAACCTATTATTCCACATATCGCTGATCGGTGATCTTCTGATTCAAGTGAGGGGAGACACTGCCTTTTTCTTTTGCCAGTTGCCAGTAGGTCAGGGCGTTCTTCATATCTCCGGTCAGTGCATGGACATCTCCCTGCAGCTCTGCCCAATCCGGATGGATATACGGCAAGGACAGGAGTTCTTCAAGTATCCGGCGTGACTGCTCATATTCCGCCCGAATAAATGCACATGATGCTGCCGCATAGGCCACCACGGGCAGATGTGCTGCCCGGCCTTTCGCCGTTTCCGCATCCCGGCACCGATCACGGGGGTCAAGTGTACTCAGGCTCCGGTATGCCAGGGCTTCTGCCCCATTGGGATTCAAAGCCAATGCCTGTTCAAAGGCCACAGTAGCCTGTTCCGGCTGGTGCAGGACAGACAGGGCCCGTCCTTCGAGGATCGCCAGGTGATACAGGAGGAAACCGTCTTTCCTGGCCATCAATCGGGCCAGATTGATCTCGGACCGGGCATCATCCGCAGCACCGGTTTCCAGGAAAGCTTCCGCCAGGTAATAGTGTACTTGTCCCTGATTGGGGAAGACATCCAGGGCCTCCTCTGCATATTGCCTTTGTTCATCAAAAGCGTATGCGCTACTCGTGGCCTGGAGGAGCTGATCCCAGATGGCGAAAATGGTCTTTTCACGATCAATTGCCTGCAGGTAGGATGAGATCGCCTGTCGATAGTCGCCCCGATAATAGGCCAGATCCCCTTGGATACTGGCAACTTTCGCCTGGCCGGGGTGCGTTTGGTCCAGAATAGTGGCCAGTGAATCGAGGGCAGTACCCAGTTCCGGGTCCCGTTGATCCGCAAATGCCTGGATATGGGGAATGATCGCGATGATCTTGCTGTCGAGATCAGCCTGGCGATCACGAAACACCAGCCCCAGCTGGGTCAGTGGTGCTGAAGCCTGTTCCGGGTTTTCGAGTCGCACCATGGCCAACTGTGCGTCAGACTCACCCGGGTGGCGTGCCAGAATTCGGGAATACCAGGATTTGGCATCCTCCCGGGCGCCATTCTCCTCATAGAACTCAGCCAGGGTGTACATCACCTCCAGATTCCATGGCTGGCGGTCTAACACATCTTCCAGGACTCCGGCGGCGGCTTTCATATCCCCCATTCCTCTATAGAGCATATACTTCTTCCGGCTGAGGTCTTCCCGGAATCCCAGCTCCTTCTCCGATCGGTCATAGACCTCAATGGCCCCCCGCGCATTCCCCGCCTTGATGAGATAGAATGCCCATTGTTCATAGTAATAGGATTCTTTCGGATGGGCGCTCACAAGGCCGGCATAAAGATCAGCCGCATCCTGAAAGCGGCCTGTCCGTTCGAGGATATCACCTTCGAGGATGGTGTACCAGATAATGCTCCCGTCCAGGCTCCGGGCCTGCCGGATGGCAGTGAGGGCATTGTGAAAATCCTCCTTTGCAAAGAGCAGTTGAGCCAGGGCATAGGCCACGGCGTGGTTGGTCGGGTATTTGCGCTGCAGATCCCGATAGAGCGATTCTGCTTTCTCCAGGTTTCCCAGGATCATTTCACGATTCGCATCGATGAATGCGGATTGACTCGCCAGTTCTTTTTCGGGAATCCGCGCATTCTGGGCCCCTATCCCGCCAGATATCAGCAGGACTAGGAACAGAAGGGCAAGGATTCGAGTCGGATAGTAGGTCATCTGCGCGGGGGGTGAGGCTTCACCTTGGATCATGTGACGTATAACGTCCTGGAGGAAAAATTCGTACCAAAGGTGAGAAAACAAGGCTAATCCACCACGGAAACCTTCAGCATATTTGTTCGCAATCGGGCATGCAGGGGCATACTTGCCGTATTGATAATCACATCTCCTTCCTTTACTCGGCCGTTTTCCTTGAGGATACTCATCGAATCGTTGATCGTATCATCTGTGGTGGTGAACTTGTTGTAGTAATACCCGTGGACGCCCCAGACGAGGTTGAGGGTCGCCAGCATCATGGTCTGCTCTGAGAAGATGTAAATCTTGCATGCCGGCCGGAAACTGGACACCTTGAAAGCGGTGTACCCGGAGGTGGTCATGCCCACGATCGCCTTTGCGCCGATCTCTTCGGCCAGTTTGGCGGCATTGAAGCATACCGCATCGGATAAGAATGTGGAAGACTTGGGCGATGGAAAGGGCCGTCGACCCTGGATGCTGTATCGCTTCTCTACTTCAGTGATAATGGCATTCATGGCATTGATCACCTTGGTGGGGTGCATCCCTACTGCTGTCTCGCCCGACAGCATCAGGGCATCGGCGCCGTCGAGGACGGCATTGGCCACATCTGTGATCTCCGCCCGGGTAGGCGTCGGGTTGGTGATCATACTTTCCATCATCTGGGTGGCCACAATGACAGGCCTTGCCCATTGAATACACAGATTGATAATGTCCTTCTGGATGATGGGGAGGCGCTCCATGGGCACTTCAACGGCCAGGTCACCCCGGGCGATCATGATCCCGTTGCTCTGTCGGATAATCTGGTCGATCTGTTTGACTGCTTCCGGTTTTTCGATCTTGGCAATGATCTTGGCTGGATGGTGACGGGCTTCGATCCGTTCTCGCAGATCCACCAGATCATCCGGTGATCGGACGAAGGACAAGGCGATCCAGTTTACCTCCTTCGTCAGGATGAAATCCAGGTCTTCCCGGTCTTTGGTCGTCAGGCTGGGCAGGGTCACACTTGTATCCGGCAGGTTCACACCTTTATTGGATTGCAGAAGCCCCCCAAAGATCACCTTCAGCTTGACCTCTGCCACACTGTCTGTTGAGACCACTTCCAGGACGATCTTCCCATCATCCACCAGGACGCGTTCGCCCGGTACCACATCCTTGGCAAACCCTTCATAGCTCATATAGATCCGATCCATATCCCCCAGACACTCCTCCTGGACAAACGTGAGGATGTCGCCGGGTGCAATGGCCAGACCTTCTCCCTTCATCTTGCCAACACGCAATTTCGGGCCCTGGAGATCAGCGAGGATACCGACATGTGTCTTGCATTCTTTATTGATGGCCAGGATATAATCGATGACCTGCTCGTGGTCGGCATGCGAGCCGTGGGAGAAATTCAGCCGAAAGAGGTTCACACCGGATCGGACAAGGTCCTTCAGCACCTCATACGAACTGGATGCCGGCCCCACGGTGGCTACAATTTTTGTGAACTGCTTGTCAACAATCTCCATTCCCATATCACCTGTTCTGTTGCATTTATATCGGTCAAAGATAAACGGGGAATGTGATGCAAAGGTTATGCCTTCGGCTCCTGAAAAAGGCCTTTTCAGCCGGAAGCGCCCTCCGGCAGGCAGCATTTACAGCCGATTTACGGTCAGGAACACCGGAAATAGGAGCTTTATGGCTATCTGGATGGAATAAATAATTCGAAATACTTTGGGAATCGGGGGGCTTTTGGTTTCTTTGCACAACTTTTCTAATCACTTAAAAGACTGACCATGTCTAACGTTGCTGAACGTGTAAAGAATATCATTGTAGAGAAATTGGGTGTCGATGAATCTCAGGTGACCCCAGAGGCCAGCTTTACGAATGATCTTGGCGCGGATTCCTTGGATACGGTAGAACTCATTATGGAGTTCGAAAAAGAGTTTGATATTTCCATTCCTGATGAGGAAGCGGAAAACATCCAAACCGTCGGACATGCCGTAAGCTATCTCGAGAAAAATCTGGAAGCTTAATTTCCTTGGCAGCTCATTTTCAGGGCTGCTGTGTATTGGAACGAGACCTGATGTCCGATCCGGTACTAAACCACAAATCGGCGGACAACGTTGGATTTGTGGTTTTTTTTGTGTCAAATAAATAGTGATCTCTTATGAGAAGAGTGGTTATCACCGGTTTAGGAGCCGTTACCCCTATTGGAAACACCGTTTCCGCATTTCTGGAAGGCTTGCAGACTGGGAAAAGTGGTGCGTGTCCAATTACCCATTTCGATGCATCCCTGTTCAAGACACATTTTGCATGTGAATTGAAGGACTTCGACCCTGAGGTTGCCATGGATCGCAAGGAAGCCCGGCGTATGGATCTGTTTTGCCAGTATGCCATGGTTGCGGTGGACGAGGCCATTCGCGGATGCGGCCTGGACCTGGAGAAGATAGACAAGGACAGAGCCGGTGTGATCTGGGCCTCCGGGATTGGCGGTCTGGTCTCCCTGGAAAAAGAGATTGAGACATTTGCCCAGGGCTCGGGCACACCCCGGTACAGCCCATTCCTCATTCCCCGGATGATCACGGATATCGCAGCAGGTCACATTTCCATCCAATATGGGTTCCGAGGCGTCAACTATGCCACTGTATCGGCCTGTGCGTCTTCCAACCACGCCATGATCAATGCCATGGATTGTATCCGGATGGGGCGGGCCGACCTGGTGATCACCGGTGGTTCTGAAGCAGCTGTGACACATGCCGGTCTGGGCGGGTTCAACTCGATGAAGGCCCTTTCCGAGCGAAATGATGACTACCTCACCGCATCGCGTCCGTTTGACAAGGATCGAGACGGGTTTGTCCTGGGAGAAGGTGCAGGCGCCCTGATCCTTGAAGAGATGGAACATGCCATCAAACGTGGAGCAACCATCTATGCAGAGGTTTGTGGCGGTGCCATGACCGCAGATGCATACCATATGACGGCACCCCACCCTGAAGGCCTGGGAGCGACCAATGTCATGAAGGAAACCCTCAAGGATGCCGGTTTGAATCGTGAGGACGTAGACTATGTGAACGTCCACGGTACCTCGACCCCATTGGGTGATATTGCGGAGGTCAAAGCCATCCAGAAGGTATTCGGAGATGAGGCCTACAAGTTGAATGTCAGTTCAACCAAATCCATGACGGGGCATCTCCTTGGAGCGGCAGGAGCTGTTGAAGCCATTGCCTGTATCCTGGCTATGCAGCACGGGTTTATCCCACCGACCATCAACCACTTTACGGATGACCCGGAGATCGACAGCCGTCTGAACCTGACATTTAACGAGGCCCAGACACGCAAGGTGCGTGTTGCACTGAGTAACACCTTCGGATTTGGCGGACACAACGCATCCGTCCTGTTCAAACAATTCGAGAAGTGAGTTGAAAGTCCTACGTCAGTTCTACAACTACTACCTATCCGAGGATAAAGACCTTGCCCGTCGGATGTATGCCTTGCTGGGATTTGTCCCGGCCAACCTGTATTTGTTCAAACTGGCCTTTTTCCACAAGTCTTCTGCGCACATCCAGGACACGCCGCTCCACAACAATGAACGCCTGGAATATCTGGGTGACGCTGTTCTCGGGACAGTGGTGGCGGAATATCTGTTCAAAAAATATCCGATCAGTGACGAGGGCTTCCTGACCAAGATGCGCAGTAAGATCGTAAAGCGAAAGATGCTCAATGACCTGGCATCGGACATGGGTCTGGACTTCCTGCTCAACGAATACAATACAACCCGGCTGAGCAGCTCCATGCTGGGGAATGCATTTGAAGCGCTGATCGGTGCGATCTACCTCGATCGGGGTTATCGGGGGACCCGTCGATTCATCGTGCGCAAGGTTTTGCGGAAGTACCTGGACATCCACGGCCTCGAAACATTCGATGACAACTTCAAGAGTCAGTTACTCGAGTGGTGCCAGAAACACGGTAAGGAGGCTGAATTCAAGGTGGTATCCAGATTCAAACACGACAAGCGGGATCGATTCAAGGTGGCTGTGATCGTTGCGGGAGAAAAGATCTCCATTGCGGAAGATTACAACAAGAAGAGCGCGGAACAGAGTGCTTCCGAAAAAGCCCTTCTCCAAATGGGGGTTCTGGCCGAAGACGAGAACGAATAGGCATGCAGATGCCTTCCTGAGCGCCTGCTGCCCTAGCCGCCCGGCTGTTGTTTGATATCCACCCGATAGCTCAATCCCATTTCTTCCATCACCCCGACAAAGGTATTGTCCACCTGGACCTTGAACTTCTGGACCTGGGTGCGCAGCATCGTTCGTGATTCCGGATCGTAGATGGTCAGGCCGAGGGGATGCTGCCCCTTGTGGGCCTTGCATGCTTTTTCCAGCGATTCGATCATCGGCAGCGACAGGCGCTCAACAGGGATATGTACATTGATCCCCTTGGTATACTGTTCGCCGGCCGTGCTCAGCAGGCATACATCAATCACCTGGAAGCGATACTGGTTGTTCCAGTGGTTTTTGGCATTGATGGCGGTAATCAGCAGGCATTGCCCCGGTTCGAACAGGTGTTTGTGCTTGTGGTAATCTTCCTTGAAGAGCTTGATTTCTCGTTCTCCGCGATAATCCTGGATGGTGAAGATGCCAAACATATCCCCCTGCTTGTTGGAGTACTTGTGTTGGGCATCCGTGACGACAGCTGCCAGTCGGAACCTGCGATCCCTGACCTCGTCGACCCGGTCAATGGTCAGGTTGGCAACATGTTCGGCCTCCAGCTTGAATTGATCCAGGGGGTGGGCGGACAGATAAATACCGGCAATGGCTTTTTCCCGGGTCAATTTGTCTGTCAGGGTCCAGGGTTCCACTTCCGGGGCAACGGGCAACATGATGGTTTCCATGACAGCTTCTGCACCAAAGAGGCTCTGTTGAGCCGTATCTTCTGTCTGCCCGATGGCACCCCCGAATTTCAATAGGTGTTCGAGATAGGTTTCAAACCGGTCGGTCGGTGCGAAATATTGGGCTCGATGGATTCCTTCAAAACAATCCAGGGCACCACCCAACACAAGACTTTCCATCACCTTTTTATTGATGACCCGCTGGTTCTGCCGGCGAACAAAGTCAAAAATATCCGGATAGGGACCATTCTCATCCCGTTCCGCCATAATGGCTTCTACCGGCCCCTCTCCCACCCCCTTGAGGGCGGACAGGCCGAACCGGATCGCCCCCCGTTCATTGACGGTAAAGTGCATGTGTGATTCGTTGACATCCGGCCCCAGGATCTTCAGCCCCATGCGCTTGCATTCACTGAGGAAGAAGTTGACCTTATCCAGATTGTTCTTGTTATGGGTCAGGACAGACGCCATAAACTCGGCCGGATAATGGGTTTTCAGGTAGCCGGTCTGGAAAGCCAGAACCGAATATGCTGCCGCATGAGACCGGTTGAATCCATAGGATGCGAACCGCGCCATGGTATCAAAGATCTCATTGGCCTGGTTGGGGTCGACCCCTTTCTTTGCCGAACCTTCCAAAAAGATCTGGCGGTGACGGTCCATTTCTTCCGCCTGCTTCTTCCCCATCGCCCGGCGCAGCATGTCCGCTTGTCCAAGTGAATACCCGGCCATGATCTGTGCGCATTGCATGATCTGCTCCTGGTACACCATGATCCCATAGGTGGGCTTGAGGATGTCCTCCAGCCATTCATGTGGATATTCAACAGGCTCCCGACCGTGTTTGCGGGCGACAAACTTGGGGATATTGTCCATCGGACCGGGCCGATAGAGGGCATTCATGGCGATCAGATCCTCGATATTGGTAGGCTTGAGATCCCGGAGGTGCTTCTGCATCCCTTCGGATTCAAACTGGAACAGGGCCAGGGTCTCCCCCTTCTGAAAGGTCTCAAAGGTTTTTTCATCATCCAGGGGGATCTCATCCGGATCGATATTCGCAGCCTCTCCGTATCGCAGCACCACATTATGGATGGCATCCTTGATGATGGACAGGGTTTTCAAGCCCAGGAAGTCCATCTTCAGCATTCCGGCATATTCGACGATCCCACCTTCAAACTGGGTCACATACAGATCGGAATCCTTGGCCGTACAGACGGGTAGCAGGGTGGTCAGATCGCTGGGGGCAATAATGACCCCGGCGGCATGGATACCCGTATTTCTGACAGACCCTTCCAGGCGCCGGGCCATCCGAAGCACTTCTGCCTCATGCCCCTTCCCCTGGATCATCTCACGCAACTGAAGGATATGGTTGATATCATCTCCCTGGAATTCGTGTTCCAGCTCTTCTATCGTCTTGTCAAAGAGACTGTTGAGTTTTGTGCCCGGACGATCTGGTACCAATTTGGCGATCTTATCCGTTTCGGGCAAGGGGAGGTCCATCACCCGGCCAACATCCCGAATGGATGACTTGGCAGCCATCGTACCAAAGGTGACAATTTGGGCCACCTGGTTCCGGCCGTATTTTTCCACGACATAGTCAATGACCTTTTCTCTGCCATAGTCATCAAAGTCGATATCAATATCAGGCATGGAGATCCGCTCCGGATTCAAAAAGCGCTCAAAGAGCAAATTGTATTTTATCGGATCGATATTGGTGATCGTCAGGCAGAAGGCCACTGCTGAACCGGCCGCAGAACCCCGACCGGGACCAACCGCTACACCCAGACGACGAGCCGCCTTGACAAAGTCCTGTACAATGAGGAAGTATCCGTCAAATCCCATGTTCCGGATCACAGAAAGCTCAAAATCGAGTCGTTCACGAACGACCTCGCTGATCTCTCCATAATGCTTCATGGCCCCCTCATAGACCAGATGCTTGAGGTAGTCCGACTGATCTTCAAATCCATCCGGGACCGGGAAATTGGGGAGCATGACATCCTTGGCCAGATCAAGTACTTCGATCTTGTCATACACCTCCATGGTGGTATCGATAGCCTCGGGGAGGTCATAGAAGAGCTGTCGCATCTCCTCCTGTGATTTGAAGTAGTAATCACTCGACGAAAATGCAAAGCGATGTCCTTTGCCTTCTCCCTTGGGGTCATCCAGCTTGGATCCCGTATTGACGCAGAGCAGAATATCGTGCGGCTTCCAGTCATCCTCTTCCACATAGTGGGAATCATTGGTCGCTATGATCTTGACGTTGTATTTGCGCGCGAATCCCAGCAGCACCTGATTGACATCTTCCTGACTATATCCGGAAGGGACCACTATCCCCCGATCATCCTTGATCGTTATGTTTTCCAGACCTCGATGGCGCTGCAATTCGATATAGAAATCTTCCCCTAGCAGGTCGATCCACCATTTGAGGAGTTCCTCGGCTTCCTCCAGCTTGCCATGGATGATGGCCTGGGGTATTTCCGCACCGATACAACATGATGTCGCAATGACCCCTTCATGATATTTCTCCAGCAATTCCCGGTCGATCCGGGGAAACTTGCTATACAAGCCATCGATATACCCGAGGGAACAAAGTTTGGTCAGATTGGCATAACCGGTCGGATTCTTGGCCAGCATCAACTGATGATACCGGTTGTCACCTTCATGCCGGCTGAAGGATTTCCGATGCCGGTCCTCCACCAGATAGAATTCGCAACCGACCAGAGGCTTCAACTTGTGCTTTCGCGCCTCATTCACAAATTGGAACGCACCGAACATATTGCCGTGGTCCGTCAGGGCTACGCCTTTCATCCCATCCTTCTCGGCCTTGGTCATGAGCTCCTTGATATCAGAGGCTCCGTCTAATAAAGAGAATTGAGTATGATTATGCAGGTGGACAAATTCCGGCATCTGGACGATCAGTTTGGGTAGAAATGGTTCTGAAATGAGGTCGACAGGCCTCTCTTTCCGGCAGGTGGAAAGGTACGGGATCAGGTCTCAAAACCGAAGAAAGTGAAGACCATTTCATTCCGCCAATTTGGCATCAGCGCATAAAACCCCTATTTCGTGGGATATGGCCAGAGGCAAGGCCGGTTCCTCCCGGACGATCGGCCACCTTGACAGCAGGCCGAATCGATGCTTCAGAATAATCCCGGATAGATTAAACCCAATGCCCCTCATGGTTATTTCTTTACTTTGAGTACTGAACTTCCAGACCTATGCCACGTCGACTGATCTCTTTCCTCCTCCTCATCTGTTCCCTTCTGTCGAGCTCCGTTCGGGCGCAAAACGGCGATGCGTTTGTGCAACGCCCCCCTGATGCGGCCAGCATTTTCCAGAAAATGGAACAGCTGGAGGTATTGGGCACAGTCCTGTATATGGCCGCTCATCCGGATGATGAGAATACCCGCCTGATCTCCTGGTTCAGCCGGCAGCGTAAAACGCACACTGTGTATCTATCCCTGACCCGGGGTGATGGCGGACAGAACCTGATCGGTACGGAGATCTCGGAATTGCTGGGAGTCCTGCGGACCCAGGAACTGCTGGCAGCGCGCCGAACGGACGGCGGGGAACAGTGGTTTACCCGGGCAAATGACTTCGGTTATTCGAAAAATGCCGAAGAAACCCTGCGCATCTGGAATGAAGAAGAGGTACTTGCCGATGTCGTTTATGCCATCCGAAAGTTCAGGCCCGAGATCATCGTCAATCGATTTGATGCAACGACCTCCGGCAAGACCCATGGCCACCATACGGCATCTGCCATGCTCTCCCTGGAGGCATACCGCCTGGCTGGTGATCCGAATGCCTTCCCGGAGCAATTATCAACAGTGCAGCCCTGGCAGCCCCGTCGTGTCTTCTTCAATACATCCTGGTGGTTCTATGGAAGCAGAGAGGCCTTCGCGGAAGCCGATAAATCCCGGATGGTGCAGGTGGATATCGGCGTCTATGAGCCCTGGAGTGGATTCTCCAATTCTGAAATTGCGGCCATGAGCCGCAGTCAGCATCGATGCCAGGGTTTTGGCTCCTCACTGTCTCGGGGCTCCAGCATGGAATATCTCGACCTGCTGGAAGGAGACATGCCTTCGGACGACCATGATCCACTGGCGGATATCGATTTGAGCTGGAAACGAACACCCAGTGGAGAACCGATACACCGCATGGTCCAGGATCTTCTTTCCGCGTATGATTTTCGCAACCCGGCCGCCTCCGTACCTGCTTTGATCAGGATCTACCGGGCGGTAGCCGCACAACAGGACCATCCCTGGAAGGCCGGGAAACTGCAAGAACTATCCACCCTGATCGCAGACTGTACCGGACTCTTTGCTGAATGGACCACCGACCAGTCTACCGGGGTGGCCGGAGGAACCGTGCAGACCCGGCTGGATGTGATCCAGCGATCGGGTCCGCAATTCCACCTGGAACGGGTCAGTGCTGTTACGATGGGGGTGGACACCCTCCTTCACCAACCCCTACCGTTGAATGAAGAACTTACCCTGAACCTTGCCGGACAGTGGACGGAGGACTCTCGATGGACCGCACCGTATTGGCTGTTGGAGCCTCAGAACGGCGGTCTGTACACCGTTTCGGATCCCGCTCTGCGAGGACGGCCGGAAAGTCCGAATGACGCCACGTTGCAGATCACGTTGACCCATGAGGACATCCAGATCCCACTGGAGTTGCCCCTGGCCTGGAAGCGTGTGGACCCTGCCTATGGCGAGCGCTACCAGCCCTATGCCCTCCTGCCAGAGGGATTTGTCACGCCGGATCAACCCGTTGCCCTTTTTCCGTCAGACAACACCAAGGACATCCATCTGAACATCAAGGCCGGCACGCCCGAATTCCGGGCAAAGGTCATCACCGAACTCCCTCCCGGATGGCATGCTGATCCGGACACATTTGATGTCTATATTCCCCTGGAGGGTGGGGAGCTGCCAGTGACCATTAAGGTCACCCCGCCTGCAGCAGCCTCTGTCGGCATGGCCAGATTCCGAATGGAAGGATATGTCCGGCCACTGACCAAGGCATTACGGGAGGTCCGGTATGAACATATCCCCAATCAATATGTCCTGATGCCTGCGGAGATGAAAGTGGTCCATGTAGATCTTGCCGTGCGAGGTCGGGAAATAGGTTATATCACCGGTGCCGGAGATCAGGTTCCGGAATGTCTCCGGGAGGCGGGATATCGCGTCACCCTGCTGGAAGACGGCGATCTGAACACGGATCATTTGAAACGATACGATGCAGTACTCGTGGGGATCCGCGCCTACAACACCCGGGAGAGCCTCAAGTATTATCAGCCTGCGCTTGAACAGTATGCCTCCGATGGCGGAACCGTCATCGTCCAATACAATACCAGTAGGGGGCTGGTGTGCGACCCCTCGCCCCTGCCCCTTCAGCTTTCGCGCAATCGGGTCACCGTTGAGGAAGCGGACATCACCTTCCTTCATCCCGATCACCCGGGCATGACCTTCCCGAATGCCCTCAATGCCCTGGATTTTGATGGCTGGGTACAGGAGAGAGGACTATATTTTCCGGATCAGTGGGACCCCGCATTCACCCCCCTACTGGCTGCCGCAGACCCGGGTGAAGAGCGCAGCGAGGGGATGCTCCTGGTTGCGCCCTATGGCAAGGGATACTATGTCTATACAGGACTCTCTTTTTTTCGTCAATTGCCGGCAGGCGTGCCGGGTGCCTATCGCTTGCTTGCCAATCTCATTGCCCTGGGCCAAACGAACAAGCCATGACCCGACACCAGCCCCCTGCAGACCATCCCGAAGATGACGGTCCCCCGATCATGGGCACCTGGAACCGGTTGTACATCCTGGTCATGGTTCTGCACATCGTCTTCATTTTCTTTTTTTACCTGATCACGCGAAGCCTTTCCTGATATGCATTGGATCGACTGGACAGTGATGCTTCTGACCCTGGTCACGATTGTGGCTTATGGCGTCTATCGCACCCGAGACATCTCGGATGTCAAGAGTTACCTGATGGGTAAAAAAGATCTTCCCTGGTGGACGATCGGTCTTTCTATCATGGCCACCCAGGCCAGTGCCATCACCTTCCTCTCCACGCCGGGACAGGCATTTGACGACGGGATGCGATTTGCTCAGTTCTATTTCGGACTGCCCATAGCAATGGTATTCCTCAGCGTGTTTGTGCTGCCCATCTTCTATCGCCTGAACATCTATACGGCGTATGAATACCTCGAACAGCGATTCGACTTGAAGACCCGGACCCTGACGGCTTCGCTGTTCCTGCTGTCACGAGGACTGGCCGCCGGGATCACCATCTATGCCCCTTCAATCATCCTCTCCTCCCTGATGGGATGGAACCTCACCCTGACCAATCTCATGATGGGTACCCTGGTCATCATCTATACGGTCGCGGGTGGAACCAAAGCCGTAAGCGTGACCCAGAAGCAACAGATGATCATTATCCTGACCGGCATGGCGATCACGGCAATGATTCTCTTGTACAAGCTACCGGCACATGTCGGTTTTACCGAAGCCGTCAAGGTAGCGGGCAAGATGGGCAAGCTGAACATCGTTGATTTCTCGTTCGACCTGTCCAATCGATACACCTTCTGGTCGGGTATACTGGGGGGCACCTTCCTCTTCCTCTCCTATTTCGGGACAGATCAATCACAGGTCCAGCGATACCTGTCCGGGCGAAGTCTCCGGGAGAGTCGCCTTGGATTGTTGTTCAATGGCATTATCAAGGTGCCCATGCAGTTCCTTATCCTGTTTGTGGGGATCCTGGTCTATGTCTTCTACCTGTATACGCCTTCACCGGTCCATTTCAATCGGGCCAACGTGCTCAAGGTGGAAAAATCAGAACGGTACGATGACTATCTGGCCCTGGAGTCAGCGAATAGCATCATCCAGGCTGATCGGCGTGATGCTGCTGATCAATTGATCCTGGCCATGGATTCCGGTGATGAAGTGTCAATTGCCCAGACGCAATCCGTGATGAAGTCGCTGCAAACTGCGGAGCGGGCGACCCGAGAAGAGGTTCGCACCCTGATCCAGGATGTCTCCCCACTGTTGGATCCGAATGACCTGGATTATGTCTTCATCAGCTTTGTGACCGACTTTTTACCGATCGGACTGGTCGGTCTGCTCCTGGCGGTGATCTTTTCAGCGGCCATGTCTTCGATCAGTTCCGAGTTGAATGCCCTGGCGACCACCACCGTTGTGGATGTCTATCGGCGATCGCTAGTGACCCGACGATCGGACAGCCATTATTTGCGCGCCTCACGATGGTTTACCGTCGGCTGGGGCGTGGTCGCCCTCATCTTCGCTGAAACAGCAAGTCTGTTCGACAATCTGATCCAGGCTGTAAATATCATTGGCTCCCTCTTCTACGGTACGCTGTTGGGCATTTTTCTCACGGCATTTTTTCTCAAACGAGTGAGGGGACATGCCGTTTTTGCAGCTGCTCTTATCGGAGAGGCTTCTGTCTTGATCATCTTCTGGCTTTCTCAAAGCGGTTACCTGTCCATTGCCTATCTATGGCTCAATCTGATCGGATGCCTGATCGTGATGGGAACGGCTGTGCTGCTCTCCTATCTGAAGCCCAACCGGTCTGCCTGAGCCATTCTGTAAAGGGACCTGAACGAGACAGAAGAAGTACCGGAGCAATTCCCTATTTTCGCCTGTGAACAATCAACTGATCATGGCAAATCAATTATTAGCTGGAAAGAGGGGAATCATCTTTGGCGCCCTGGATGAACAATCCATCGCATGGAAGGTCGCAGAACGTGCCCATGAAGAAGGTGGCCGGTTTCTGTTGACGAATGCCCCTGTGGCCATGCGATTTGGCAAGATCAATGAATTGGCGGAGAAATGTAACACTTCTGTTGTGGCAGCCGATGCCACCTCTATGGAAGACCTGGAAAACCTGGTCACACAGGCCCAGGAACAACTGGGAGGCCCTTTGGATTTCGTGCTTCATTCCATCGGTATGTCCCTCAATGTCCGCAAGGGGAAGGCCTATACAGATCTGAACCATGAGTGGATGCAGAAGACGTTTGATATTTCAGCGATCTCCTTTCACAAATTGATGCAAACCCTGTACAAGCAGGATGCCATGAATGATTGGGGATCCATCCTGGCCCTGACCTATATTGCTGCTCAGCGAGTTTTTCCGGACTACAATGAGATGGCGGAATCCAAGGCGTTACTGGAATCATTTGCCCGCAGCTTTGGCTACCATTTTGGAACCCGCAAACACGTGCGGGTAAATACCATTTCCCAATCACCGACGATGACGACGGCGGGAAGTGGTGTCAAGGGGTTCAAGGAGTTTTTTGAATATGCCGATAAGATGTCTCCCCTGGGGAATGCATCCGCTGAAGACTGTGCGGCCTATTGCGTTTCTCTGTTCAGCGACCTAACCCGAAGCGTCACCATGCAGAACCTGTATCACGATGGAGGTTTCTCCTCCATGGGTATGAGTCCGGCACTATTGCCGGAGTGATTGTTGCTGGGCACGGGATAATCGGATCATCTCGGTGATCTCATATACGGTGTAGCCAATATACAAACAGAAGAAAAGGACCAGGAAGCTTCTCCCTTCCGGGCGTAAGGCCTTGGTATAGATAAAGAGGAAGATCAGGCTGAGAATCAGTTTTCCCAACACGGAGCCCAGGATAAGGCCATTGAACAGAAATGGATTGGGGTGATGTACGGTTCGATATGCAGCCAGGAGGATGCCTCCTGTCAGTACCAGAAAGAATCCGTACTGAACCAGACACTCCACCCAAGACATCACGGGGGACAGGGCCCACCAGAGCCCAAGCGTGAGGACTGCCATCAGCAGATTAAAGATCAGATAGGACCGGAAGGGATGTTTCATAGATCAACTGAGATCACGAACCACCCGATAGATGGCTGCCAACGTGAATAATAGCGTCCCTGTCAACAGGAAATAAGGCTTCTCAAGCTGGAGCCATGTATCGGCCTGCTTCCCCAACCAGGCCCCCACAAAGATCAGCGCCCCCATTTCGATGGCCATGCCGCTGAATTGGATAAACCGCTTTGTTTTGGTGGGGTTGGTTTTCGGATCCCTTTCTTTTTCAGGCATGAGCAGTGCTCGCCGGCTTGGCTGACTTTTCCGGACCCGGAGCAGGTCGGGACGTCTCAGTTGCACCCATAGCGCAATTTACATTGAACACTGCGCCGGAATGGACGATCAACTTGTCTGTTTTGATATCCCCGATAACCTTGGCCGTTTCCTTGACATTCAACACTTCCTGAACGCGAAGCTTGCCTTCAAATTCGCCTTCGATAATGGCATTGGCACATTGGACATCCCCTTTTACCCTGCCGGTAGACCCAATGATCATCTTGGCCGAACACTTGAGATTGCCCTCCAGCTGGCCATCGATACGGATATCGCTCTCGGCAACAATGTCTCCTATGACCTTGGTTCCTTGTACAAGGGTATTCACAGACGCAGAAGATGCGATCTGGGTCATTGCCTTTTTATTCTTGTCGTCCGTTTTTGATCCGAACATATTTATATGGATTTTAATACGAGGAATGATCCTAAGAAAAAAATGCCCTGGATGAGAACCAGGGCATTACAAATATAAATAATTCTATCGAATAATTCCTTCCTAGAAGGTCGGGCAATATACGCCACGACGTTCCGGGCCGCAGATCTTGTAGAATGCCGCCAATTCGAAACCACCCTGATTGTTGGAGGCATTGCTCAGAGAAGAAACGTTGAGGTCATAGCTGAATCCAATGCCAAAGCGATCATAGTCAAACCTTGTGCTCAGGATAAAGGCATCCATCAGGATTCCACTGTCCAGCTTATTGGCGAGTCGCACCCATGTACCAAACATAAAGGCCTGATACAGGCGATTGGTACCGAGGTCAAATTTGAAGCTTGTTCCAGCATTGATCTCCATGGACGGCCCCTGAAGAAATGCCACGACACCGGGCACCAATCCAAAGCGATGAGTCAACTCGAATTCACCACCGGCATGGATGGTAAACTTGCTGTACATCAATTCCTGCTTTTCAGAATTGAAGGATACATTCGCGCGGTTCACATGGTGGAAGGCTCCACCGAAGTACATGTTATTGTTGGCATCAAAGACAGAGAACCACAACAGACCGGCTGACAGGTCCGGATAGAAGAAGTTGCTGCGGTCAAATGTTTCGTAGGACGGACGATCCGGATCCCATCCACCATCACCGTCATGTTGGGTGCCCCACTGGAGGGCATTGAAGTCAAGACTTCTCTGCACCAGGCCAACGTCAGCACCTGCGACCAGGTAGTGACCTGAGGTACGGGTACCTGCCATCCGTTTGGAATAGGAGATGGATCCCTGGAATTTCAGGGTAGCGAAGTTGCCTGATCCGGCACGGTCTCCCCAAAAGTTACCACCGACACCCAGATAGTCATAACGACCGACTGGAATGCGCTGATCATAGGAGACGTTATACGTATTATACGCATTCGACCGCAGGATACTGGCCCATTGGTTACGATAATTGGCGATCACCCTGTGATTACAGTTCATCACCCCGGTCAATGCCGGGTTGAGGAACAGAGGCGCCATATAAAACTGGGAAAAGTGGATATCCTGCGCTTGGACTGTAGCAGGGGTCATCAGCCAGGCGCTGAGGATGACAGTCTTGGCAAGAAGAATGATTCGTGTAGAGAGGTTCATACGCACTTGATTGGAGCTACTTTCTGACAATGAATAGCAATATTAATAAATCCTAACGTTACTTGCTTGTCTTTCGTGGGGTAACACTGTTAAATTTAGAGCCATTTTGCGTCAAAAACGCTGACCAGGTGGTTATCATAATCATCACTTTTTTTCAAAAGGTCCAGAAAAAGGGCTGCAGTTTCGTTCTCTCGAATGGATCTGGAGGAGATCAATAGGGAGATGGTCACCCTGTCGTTCTGGATGCTGAAGCCAAATGCATCCAGCTTGGCATTCTCCTGAAGCAGATACCGATAGAGTTCCTCCTTCCGGGTTTCCTCACCGATCCGAACGAGGCCCACATCTGCGCAGAGACTTGCTTCATCCTCGGCATATCGCAAATGCATTTCAGCGCTACCCTTGCGAATCAACCAGGCCCTTGGCCCGTTTCGGGTCAAGACCGGATCATATCCCATCTTATGGATCACCCGTTCCATAGTCAGGGTTGGCGTATGTCCATGGGATCGTTCCTGTCTGGCCAGGGACATCACCCCGCCACAGGACCCGCATTGATCCGTCCGTACAGCAGAGGCCCGGAGCACACCACAGGGGACACATTGCCAGATATCGACCATCTGGCCATGATCCCAGGCCGCTAACAACTCCGGGGTCAACCATTCGGCCAATGGGATCCCCTTTTCCAGCCCCCTTCCTTCTGGTTGGAAGGTCACCAGTCGACCAGATGCATCAACGCCCCAATAGGGCATGGATCCAAGGCGCTCTGCCAAGGACCCGATCCACTGAATATCCGGGCCATAGCCCGTACAAAACGATATCAGTTCGCCCCCCCCCTCTCCGATCGGAACAATCGAGACGGGCAGATCTTCCCGGCACCAGACCATGCCGATTCCCTGATCCGGCAGGAATAATACCAGCTCCGCCCGGACCCGCTGTCCATTCGCCTCCAGGACCGCTTCAGAAACACCATCGATCAACGTTGCTGGGATCAGGTATAATCGCTGATGTATGCGCCAGGCCCATCCAGAGGTATAGGCGGTCGTCAACCGGCAGGGATCGGGTTGGTATGCATTTACGGGCAGGGTCATTTCTCCAGTATTTCAGCAGAAATCATAATTTCCAGATAGGTGCGGGCCAAGGTCGATCCGGAGGACAGATCCAGATGTTCGGGGCGCAACCCTTTGACCTGGATCCGGTCAGACCAGAATTGCTGGAGGTCACGGATCGTCTGGATCAATATCTGCCGGTCTTTGTGCGCGGAATGACCACTTCGGAGCCCGGGCATCCCCAATTCAAACAACAATGCTTCCTCTTCCAGATAGTAATAGAGCGAATAGAGATCCCGGATCAATCCCGGCAATGCATAATTGAACAACCCGTATCCGATCACAAAGGAGGTGATATAGGGTGCATATACACTGGAATTGCCCTGGTCATAGGCATCAAACTGGTTCAGTTCTGCCTGGATCTGACTGGAAATGCGGTGATAACTGATCGGCTGGACCATTCCAAATGTGGTCACGACCTTGTAAAACTCCGTCTGAAGCTCATCATCGGTTCGGGCAACAGCCCGCTCGATCGTGGCGAGCAACCGTTGCATCCGCGTCCGGGCATCGAGGGCAGATTCCAGGAAATATGCGCGATGCGCATTTTCTATTTCTTCACGTAACTGCCCCTGGGGGCACAGTAGAAACTCAATTTTGTACAGAAAGGCAAGCAGGGCATAAGCCAGTCCGCCTGGATACTGATCATGGAGATCCCTGTCTCTGACATACCAGGAAAGCAGATCCGCAGCCTTTTGGCGCAGCCACTTGATCCGGATCTGATTTTCCGCCTTTGGATATTCCTGGATATGGGGTTCGTAGAGAGGTTCCACCTCTGCATATCGGGTCACCAGCAGATCGTCGATCTTGTCCGCCTGGATGGATAGTTCCCGGAGGGCCTGAAACAACCGGTAGGGATCCGTTTCAGTGGCCTTGGAGGACCATCGCAGGATGATCCTTCCATCCTGCTCCAATCCATAATGGCAGAATTGCAATTGATCATTGACTTCCAGCAACTCCCGCATCAGGCCTTCTGGAATGGTCTTGCAGATTCCGATCGTCGTAACCGCTTCGCAAAACGGGACACCCAGCCATCCGCTGACCCGCCGGGACCCCTGCAGCAATTCAAAGCTGAGGCCACCATCCCTGTCCTGCATCCAGTGAATGTTCTGTTCAACCGGATCCCGCAGGTATTGTAAAAAATGGAGGAAGCTCTTCGCATAATCCCCGTTGGCATAATGCCCCATGCTTCGATCCCAGGCCTTCAGCTGCTCCGCTGACTTGTAGGCATCAGAGTACCGCCCCAGTCGCAACAATCGCGAATCAAGGGTCTGGGACCTACCAAGACGCCAACTACTCAACCAGGACATTTGTTCTCACTTGTAAAGGGGACGGAAAATACTATTTTTAACCAATGTCCATCACCCCAGCCCACTCTTTTCGCACTGTTGTGCCCCGGGAGCGATCCCCCTTTCACCTGTCCTATTCGACAAAGGGATTCCTCATGGGCAGTTGCTTCAGTACGGCAATCGGCAATCGCCTGTCCAGAGATCAATTCCAGATACTCTCCTCCCCCTTCGGGATCGTCTATGATGTCACGGCCATGGCTGATCAGCTGGATATCCTCCTGAGCGAACGGATGTTCACCCCGGATGACCTCATCCATGATGGCGAACTCTACCACAGTTTTCTCCATCATGGAAGCTTCTCCGGCAGCCACTCCCGGGACGTACTGGCTCGGATGAATACAGCACTTGAACACGCCCGGCATTTCCTCCAAACGGCAGATTGGCTGAATCTGACCTGGGCGACTACGCGATCCTTTACACATCTGCCATCCGGGCGCCGAACAGCCAATAATCACCAGCTGCCTGGAACGGCCTTCGCCAGCACCTATACGCCCCTGGATGACCTTATACCCAGATATGGGGATCTGTTGCATACTCTCCGACAGCGATATCCACAACTCAGAGTCACCCTGACCATTTCACCCGTCCGATATCTTCAGGATGGATTTGTGGCGAACACCCGCAGCAAGGCGACATTGCATCTCCTCGCAGCTGCATTGGAAAACCAGGGCGCCTGGACCTTCCCCTCTTATGAGATCCTGCATGATGAACTTCGGGATTACCGGTTCTATGAACCGGATCTCATCCATCCGACAGCCCTCGCCACCGATCTGATCTATGCGCATTTCCTGGACAATACCCTGGGGGAAGAGGATCACACCCTGTATGATCGTATTCAAAAGGTCCGGCAAATTCTCAATCACCGCGTCCGGTATCCCGACACTCCTACGGGTATTCGCTTTCAACAAAAAAGACAGGAGGCGGTCCAGTCGCTACGCCAGGATTTTCCACAGTATCCGTGGCTGTTTCACGATGTTACAGGAGAGGACGAACAGTCGTCTGGTCACTGATACGAAGATCCTCCGGAGCCAGGTCAAACAGGACCAATCCCGGGGTTTTTCCCGGCTCAATGGTCCCCAGTTCACGCTCAAACCCAAGTGCCTCCGCACCATTGCGGGTTGCCCAGGTCAGGAGTGTGTCAAATGGGATCCAGCTGTTCAATCGCTGGATGGTTTTCATTTCTTCCAGTATGGACAGTTGCCAGTTGGATGTCAGGCTATCCGTCCCAATGGTCATCCGCGCATCCTCATCCAGAAAAACCCGATAATCCGGAAGTTCATTTTCAATATATAGATTGGCATTCGGACAGGTTGCCCAATAGACCTGTTTACTCCAGGCATGAGCAGCCTGGAGATCCTCTCGTGTACTTTGTGTATTGTGGACAAACAAGGTCCTGTGGGCCGGGTCCAGATGTGCCAGGGCGTAATGAATGGCGGATGTTCCAGGCGGTTGAAATTCAGCCACAGTCTTTCCGATCCTCTGATAAAATGCCGGTATCCCCCCTGTTCCATCCAGGAAAAGCTGGTTTTCATCCCGCGTTTCCTGATTGTGGATACTGATCGTTCTCACCTCGCCGGTCATTCGCTCATTCAACAATCTGAACAATGTCGGGCTCACGGAATAGGGGGCATGAGGCACCAGGCTTTTCGCACCGCCATTTACCGGGGCCAGCTGATCGAACGCCGGTAAAAACTCGGACAATGCCGTTGACGCATGAGCATCATCCAGAAAATCAAAGCACTCCGCAAACGTGTAATACCGGATTCTGCCCATATCCTTTTGCGGAATGGTGTCCGTTCGGTTTGCGATATCACCCACTGCCACGATCCCGCCAGAGATCATTTCTTCTTCGGCGGCTGCGATGGCTTCATGGATGCGATCAAGAGATGCCCCGCGTTGAGAAACCACGGTTTGGATAAAGGAAAGCAGTCCCGTTCCGGTATCAGCGACGCCCTTCATATGTGACAACTCCAGGTGGCAATGGGTATTGACCAGTCCGGGGGTCAGCACACCCTGTACGACCTCGAGGGTAGAGGGATCATGGTCTTTTGCGTCCTCAACGGCGAGAATTCTCCCGGATCCATCCAGCACCACTACCCCGTTGCGCACAGGTGCAGAGGA
>JAUIEA010000217.1 GCA_030429045.1 Bacteroidia bacterium
ATGATATAGTTTTCGTCCCCGGCTTTCTGAGCGTCGAGAAGCTGGTCCCAGTTGCTTTCAGCGAAGGTGATCTCAATGGTCTGGATCGTGTAGAGATCATAAAATCCCTGGGCATACATGCTGATCGACAGGAGGATGCCAAAGAAAGAGAGGGTGAGTTTCATCCGGTTGATTTTCTGTTGTGAAGGTCGTGTTGAAGGGTTAGACGACCAGAAAGGGAAAGGTTTAATGTCCTTGAAAAAAATGTCCCGATCCCTGTGATCGATCCAAGATGGAACCTGGTCGCCAACGAGCCTATGGACAAGAGAAAGGGAGCAACTCTTCCATTGCTAGAACAGGTAAAACAGCAGGGCTAACTGCATTCCATAGCTGAACGGGTAATACGGGTCACCGGAATGCCTTCTTTTGTAATTCATTATTGCAGACTTATAGTACCCGTCCAGGGTCAGGGAGAATGTTTGGGTCATTCTCCAGGCAATGCCCAGACCCAGCTGGAGGGATGCACCTCTCAAATTTTCATTGAAATCATACTGATCTCCCCATTCATAAAACAGGGTGCTTTCAATAAAAGGTGAAAGGGCTTTCTGAGGTGATACCATAAATCGGTGTCCCATCAACAAAGCGAAGAAGGTATAATCCTGGATGTCAACATATGGATGATATGAGGATGAGCCATCAGAGGCAAGACCTGTTTCTTCGAATCGATAATCCACAAGCCCGAATCCCAGACGGACAGTATGTCGGGGACGGATCTGGCGGTAATAACTGAGCGTGTTGGTTGACGCCATCAGTGCAACCTGTTTTTCTGGAATACAGCCTTCAAAACAGACAGAAAGGGCAACAGGCTGCTGATAATGAAGGGTGAAGGCCCGGGCTGTGGTCAGCTGGACGGCATTCCGCAAGAGAGGCTCCATCTGACTCATGACCAGGACGGGCATTGAAATGAGGAAGAGGATCAAAGCCGAATGGAAAATGTGCTGGCGAGAGATCATGACAGATGATTGTGAAAATGTGTGTAGAATGGCAAGCGAGCCGTTTGTGCATTCATTGGATTTTCAATACCAGGAAATGATCATCCATGACATTGCCAATGAAGATCAGGTCATTGAAAACCGGAGCCACTGTCGACGCTGACATCAGACCTCCATCATCCAGATATACGGTCTCGACAGTGTGATCTCCCTTACCCCGGTAATCGATGGTGATGACCTCCGATGGGGAGATCGGTTTTCGGCCCTTGGCATAGGCCGAAAAAGTCAGCAGGCTCGGGTGACATCCGATCCATAATTTGCCATCCGGATCCAGTTCGATATTATCAACACCGGTTTGACAATCGATATCCTCGATCCAGGTGAGGGATCGATCCGCTTCGATCTGATAGACCTTGACCAGGAAGTCCCGCGGTGAGGCGACAAAGAGCAGATTTCGTTCCGGGTCCCGGTTGATCCCGTTGGCATAAGCGATGTCACCAGCGACCACCTGCCAGGTATTCCCGTCAAAATACACCACATTGGACAGGGCCAGTCCCAGGTAGTCTTCCGCCAGCCTGCGCCACCCGTACGGGTAGCCATGGTCATTGGTGAAATAGAAATGTTCGGCATCCAGGGCCACCAGGTCATTGGGATGGATCAACGCCTCATCATGGAGGGTATATTGATAGGTGAGCGAATCGTCGATGAGGTCGAACAATTCAACGGAATGGATATCATCGACATGATTGATGACAAAGACACGATAGTTGTTTTCACTTCGACGAAACATACTGATCCCGTGTGGAAAAAAGGGAATGGCCAGGTCGGTGGTCAGGCAGTGAGGCGTCAGGGTCGTGTCGGTCAGGTCGATCAGGTAGAGATTTCCCTGGCGAGTGTTTCCATCACGTCTGGCCGCACGATCATCGGAGGACAGGAGGAGGAAGCTGTCGATATAACTGATCTGCATATCCTCCACCCCGGGAAGGGCAATGGTTTTCAGGACAGCGGCGGGGAGCTTCTGGTCGATGGCCCGAAAATATCCGGTGGTGGAAAAGATCGAAAACACATATCCACCCAGGATCAGGATGATCAGCAGGAGTGTAAGAGTCAAAATCCGTCTTCGCTTCATCTTCTGAGATTCGATGGGTTATTCTTGTGAATTCAATATCGGGCTACCCGATCCTCTCCGGGTATTTCTGGATCGATCATATGTCGATTGTTCCATAGTGTATATTCAGGATCTCTCGCCTGGCTGACTCAAGATATGGACTGCGTCATGATCAGCTTCTAAAAAGAGAAGGGTTGTGGAAAGGGTGATGAAGAAAATAGAAAAAGGCGACCCGTTTGGATCGCCTTTTTTTGTAAGCGTGTATACCATGCCTGAATTACTGGGCAGGAATACGCAGGGTCTGTCCGGGATAGATCTTATCCGGATGCTCGAGCATGGGGCGGTTGGCTTCGAAGATGATATTGTACTTCATCGCATCACCATACACATCCTTGGAGATCTTGGAGAGGGTGTCTCCGGATTTCACGACGTGGAAGGTGGCTTCCGGTTCCGGATTGGTCACTGTGATATTGTCTTCAACACAACCGACACAGTCGATATTTCCCATAGCCAGGATGACCTTTTCACGGTCGGCATTGGTGGCGGTAGTCCCGGATACGGTGACCATCTCAGAAACTTCTACACTCAGTCCGGAGACAGGAATACCCAGGCGGGCAACCTCAGCTTTCAACAAGTCGGTCTTGCTGACCGGAGCCGCCGGAGCAGCAGATGTCTTGACCTCATCTTTCTGGCCGAACAGCTTTTTGCCGGCATTCTTCATAAACGAAAATAATCCCATGATATTCAGATTTTAATGGATATACGCATTGGTGCGACCCTCGTAGAACAGGTTGCTGTCAGGGCTGAAATTACGAATTTCGGAAGGGTTGGAAGGGGAAAGTGACTGATATCATGTCCACCCGGCCACCTGCTGTACAGGAGTGCAGACCACCCGGATTTGGATTACTGCATGGTTACCAGCTCCTTAGCTGTTTGGGAGAGGCTCCACCTCCCGTGGTAGTATTGCTCCAGCGCATGGCGAAAGGATTCCTGCGCATAGTAGGATTGAAACACCTGCTTTTTTTCCATGATCAGGTCATGTTCAAGGCCCAGGTCGTGAAGGGCATCCCGGGTGGCCAGGCCCGTCAGATAAAACATGGCAGCATGCCAGAGGGTCTTTGGATAGGGAATATCCTGATCTCGGGCAGCCTGGAATAGTGCTCTCCGGAACGGGGATGAACGCTGGAATAGCAAATGTGAGCTTTCGTGAAAAGCAAACTCCAGGAAGAGTGTCGAATGTAACATCGGGTCGATGCTGGAGATGATGATATGATCATCATCCGGTGAATAGGCACTGGCCCAGTTGCCATAGGTGCTCAGGTCGATTCGAACCGGCCGATCCCAGGTACTGCCTGACAACCCTTCCAGCCGACCGATCATGCCGGTTTCGATTTTTCGGATCAGGGGAAGCCAGGTGTCCAGGAGTCGGGCATTGTGTTGCTCATGTGCCGGCCAAAGAGTTCGCTGATAAACCTCTTTTGCCTGGTTCAGCACAGCTGTCCATGCCCCTGAATAAGTGGCATCCGTGATCCATCCGGCCGGGTCTTGTCTCTGGAGCCACTTGAGTTGTCGCCGGGACAGGAGCAGGGGCTGATCGATCAGTTCTTCCCGATAGTATTGAATGCCGGTCTGCATCACATTTCGGTCTTCCTCCGTCATGGAGTCGAGAGGCAAAGCCTGCGGGAC
>JAUIEA010000218.1 GCA_030429045.1 Bacteroidia bacterium
GGCTGCTTACCATCTCGCTGGCATAAAGCAGAATCTGGGAAAGTATGATGAAGCTATCGCCTTGTACAAACGATATGATACATGGCGGTCCGATAAGGAGCATACCTGTTCCGCCCAGATCGCAAACTGTGAATACGCGAAAAAGGCTCTGGCGAACAAGGTGGATGTTGAACTGGTCAATATCGGGATCAATACGGAGTACTCCGAGTTTGCCCCGGTCAAGATCGGTGATACTCTTTACTATTCAAGCCTGAATTTCCCCCTGGAGCAGGAAGGTCAGAAATCGGAGATCCTGCTATCCCGACTGTATGAAACGGCCAATGATGAGATCGGCCAGCTGCTGCGGATGCAAATGGTGGAAGGCAACCGACATATCGCACATACCGCCTTTGATCCGGGCATGACCCGGATGTTCTATTCGATCTGCCACAATGTGAATGTCTCTGACTATCACTGTGATCTGTTCTATACGGAGAAAACCGATCTGGGCTGGAGTCCTGCCAAACGCCTTCCCGACAATGTCAATGTTCCGGGATATTCTTCTTCCCAGCCGGCATTTGCAGAGCTGGAGGAAGGGCAGGAGGTGCTGTTTTACGCTTCGGATGCACCAGGCGGGAAAGGCAAACTGGATGTGTGGATGGTTGATCTCCTCGAAGGTGGCGGGTTTGGGATGCCTGTAAACGTTGAAGCCATCAATACTGCTGAAGGGGACATCACCCCGTTCTATCACGGACCGTCACAAACGCTGTACTTCAGTTCGGAGGGGCACCCCAACCTGGGCGGATATGACATTTATGCCATTACCCGGACGGATCAGGAGTGGGGTGAGGTCACGGCCATCCCCATGCCGTACAATTCCAGCTACAACGATCTCTATTTCGTCACCAGCGATGATGGTGAATACATGTACCTGGCATCGAACCGGGAGTCCGGTGGCGCAAAATATATCGACCCTGAATTGCAGGCCTGCTGCAATGATATTTACAGGGCCATTGACGCGAATCCGGTGAGGTTGATCGCAAATGCATTCAACAAACTGGATCAACAGGAATTGCCCGGTACCCGGCTGTCACTGTACGTGATGAGGGATGGGAAATGGGAGCTTATCGAGACAAAGGTCGATCCATTGACCCACACCCAGGAGTTTCCTCTCCAGCGAATGCATGTCTACAGGATCGTCGGAGAAAAACCCGGATTTCAGTCGGATACGCTTGAATTCGATCCGCATGACCTGACGGTGAAGGGACCTATTGAAAAAGATCTCTTCCTGACTCCTGAGGCTCTGCAGCTGGAGGTGTACACATTCGACCTGGCCAACAAAAAGGCCCTCGATCAGTGTACGGTTGAATTGATCGATGTGTCTGATCCGGCATCACCCATTCTGTTGAAAAAACTGGAAAATCTGAACGGAAATGATTTCCAGTTCGGCATCCGGCCAAACCGATCTTATCAATTGAATGCAAGACGACTCGGGTATGTCGATACTCTGGCGGTGTTCACGACTGATCAAAGTGTTGATCTGAGTGAGATACTGGAATTTGATCCGGAGACCCAAAAGTGGATCGATCCCGTGACGGGAAAACCAACTTATTCTATCCTGGACGGGCTTTCCTACCGGGAAGGCAAGATCGTGAACAGTTCACCAGTGGTTATCCCGGAGAGTGGTATCGTCCGGCAGGAGATGTACCTGCGACGCATGGAGTTGCCGGATATGACCCCATTGCGTGTTTATTTTGACAATGATATACCCGGTCGGCGGATGTTTACCAGGTCAACGAATATCAGCTATGATGAGACATTTGCGCCTTACCTGGCACGGGAGGCCGAATATGTCGAGAATTACATGGATGACTTGCCACCGGCAGAGAAAGACGAACTCCGTGATTTGATGACCCAGTTCTTCCGGGATTCGGTCAGCAGGGGAATGGCACAGCTGAAGTTTTTCTGCCAGGCCCTGCTGGATGACCTCAATGCGGGCAATACAGTGACGGTCACCCTTGAAGGGTATTGCAGTCCAAGAGCCGCTACACGTTATAATAAATTATTAGGATACCGACGCGCCGTCAGCATTCGCAACTACATCATGGATTATCAGGATGGGGTGTTTGCACCATTTGTCAAGAGCAAGCAACTCGTCTTCCAGGACATCTCCTTCGGGGAAGATCGTTCCCGTGAAGGTGTCAGTGATAATCTTGATGACGAACGTTTGTCTATTTATTCTGTAGAAGCCGCCAGAGAACGTCGTGCTGAGATTCTCAAGGTGGTTGTTGACAAACCTTAATCCCCGCTCATGGCTATCCAACGAACGATGAGAAGTATGTTAAGAGCCTTTTTACTGGGAACATTATTCCTCCTGACCAGCCTGTCTGTGCAGGCAACCCACATCGTAGGTGGTTCACTGCATTACAACTGTCTGGGGAACAACCAATATGAAGTGATCCTGACGGTGTATACCGATTGCCGACTGGGACAGGCCCCTTACGATGATCCTGCCTGGGTTGCTGTATATGACGGTGACGGGATTCCCGTGGATACCTTCCTGATGTATTTGGGCACCAAGATCGATACGATCGAATTGACGGATCCCTGTTTCCTGGCCTTACCGGATATCTGTGTTCGGGTGACCCAGTACAAGGAGATCATCACCCTTCCTTTCGACCCGGGTGGTTATTATATCACCTACCAGCGATGTTGCCGGAATGAAACGATCCAGAATATCATAGATCCCCTGAAAACAGGGGCGACCTATTATTCATTTATCGGTCAGGAAGCACAGCTGGAGTGTAACAGTGCTCCCGCATTCAAAGAGTGGCCCCCCATTTTTGTCTGTGCCAATGAACCATTGGTCGTCGATAACGGTGCCATCGATCCGGATGGTGATTCCCTGGTGTACGAATTGTTTACCCCTTATACCGGTGGGGTATATGTGACCAATCCACAACCCAAACCCCCATTCCCACCGCCGTATCAGGAAGTCACCTGGAAGACACCGCCCTACAACCTGTCCAACCTGATGAATGGTTTGCCCGGGGGCATCCCGCTGACGATCAATCCAAAAACAGGGGTCATGACAGGTACCCCGAATACCCTGGGTCAGTTCGTCGTTGGTGTTCGTATCAAGGAGTATCGGAATGGAGAATTGATCGGAGAACGTTTCCGCGACTTCCAGTACAATGTTGTGCCCTGTATCATTACCCAGGCCGAGATCGTCCTGGCAGATACGGTCCAATGTGATGATTATCAAGTATCCTTTGGGAATGGAAGTGCCAATGCAAATTCCTATTTCTGGGATTTTGGTGATCCGACCTCGACGGCAGATACGTCCTCTTCTTTTGAGCCTTTTTATACGTATCCGGATTCTACCGGATTCTATACGATCATGCTGATCGCACGAGCAGGGGAATTCTGCTCGGATACGACATATCAGACCATCTTCCTGCAGAAGAACTCGATCGATCCCGGCCTCGAAGTGCTGGTTCCTCTTTGTGAAGACAGCCTGGTCGTCTGGTTCAATGATGCCTCTACCGATTCGATCAGCCCCATTGTCAAGTGGGATTGGACGATCACGCCCGAAAATAGTCCGATCCTCCAGTTCTCGAATGAACAGAACCAATGGACCTTTCCGACGGCCACTTCAGCTATTGTCAATTTGAAAGTGGAATCCGCGAATGGGTGCAAGGCCACGATCCTGGATACCTTCCAACTCAATATTCTGCAAGTTCCTGACCT
>JAUIEA010000052.1 GCA_030429045.1 Bacteroidia bacterium
CTTTGGGCATCTGGTGACACGACCGCTGAACCATCATGGTACCGCGTATCCAGTTCCCGAAACTGGGACGGCTTGTGCCACTGTCCACTTTCATTTCGCTCAGCTGTAAAAAGCTCGGTATACCCACGCATGGTCCAGGGATCATGGAGGATGCCCGGCCGGCTGAAGGTCCGGTCGGTGGTGAAGATCAATTTGTCCTGCCAGGCGAGAGCTGAAAATTCACTTGCGGTGGTGTTGATACCCGCCAGTCCATTCAGTTGAACCACCAGGGGGTTCTCTTCTTTCGGGATCTCCGGACAAAGCACTTCCTCCGGAAGACCCTTTTCTTCCAGGTAACGGGAGAACCACTGTTGTCCTTCCTCACATTGGCCTGTCATTTTCAGGACAAGGGCATAGTAGAGGTAATCTTCAGGGCTCCGCACCTGCTGGATCCCCTTGGCATACCAGATAGATGCCTCCACCGGTTGTCCGTTCAGTCGATAGTTATCCCCCAATTGAAGGCAAACCGTCGGAGATTTCTCCAACTCTTCGATGTCTTTCAAATATTTTGCCGTGGACAGGGCAAAACCACCACGTTGGGGCAAATTGAAAGGATCTGCCTTCCGCATATAGGATTTGGAGGTATAGTCGAATCCCGACTGTGCCAGAATACTGCCGGCCAGCAGGATCAGTATGGATGTAACGATTGTACGTATCATGTTCGGGAGGGATTAGAAAAATCGAATGTGACGGGTTCCATCTGTCGCCCGATCCAGGCTGTATTCCAACATGATCTCGGCAGTGCCATTCGAATACTGATTCAAGGCCGAGACCGTAAAATCATAACCCATTCCCAATTTCCATTGGGTCGACAGGCGGTATTGAATGATCCCCGAAAAGGCATCATCCAGGCGATAGGCGGCACCGATGATCAATTGATTCATAAAAAGCATACTGAGATCGAGTCCCAGATCCAATGGGGCCGAAGGATTGTAACTCATCAGGACACCCGGTCGTACTCTGAAATTCGGTGAAATACCTACATCAAAGCCTGCCATTCCATACACCTCACGGACATCCGCGGATTTGACATCCGCCGAATTGCCGCCCCGATACAGGTGATTTTTCAGGAACCGCGGAACAGAAACCCCGATATACCAATTGCGATTGTGCAAGGTGAGGCCTGCGCCAAAGTTGGGTTTCCAGACGTTCTCCGCACCACTTCCCAGCAAGGGATCGCCGACATCAGCCGGATCAGCCATGTCCCAGTTGATCCGACCGTATTCGAGCGTACCGGATAGTCCACCTAGAAGTTGGATATTCCCGGGCAGGCGCATCACATAGGCATACGATGCGGTGGCCTGGCCTGTTTGGGTAATGCCGATCAGGTCATAGCTCATCGCCATCCCCAGTACAGCATTGTGCTGGGTCAGCGGTGCGACTACATTGATCATCCCGGTCTTGGGAGCACCTTCCACACCAAACCACTGGTGTCGATAGATTCCCGTAAATGTCAGCGCTTCGTATGCACCAACCAGGGATGGATTGAAGTTCAACTTGTTGAACGTGAACTGCGTAAACTGCGCAGCCTGTTGTGCCCTCGCAGCCGGAAGGCTGAAGAACAGACACAATATGATGATGGTTATTGTCCTCATTTTAGTTGCTTTAATCCCGTTGAATATGGATGTATCCACTCAAGGTTTGTTCATTCAATCCTTTGATCTCCACCAGATAGAAATAGGTGCCGTGGGTCAGGGGGCTACCCTGATAGGTGCCATTCCAATCCTGCTGATAGTTATCCGTTGAATAAATCAGCCCACCCCACCTATTGAAGATGGACAGGGTGTGTTCGGGATAATCATCCAGGCAAGGCACCAGGAAGAAATCATTGAACCCATCCCCGTTCGGGGTGATGATATTGTGGATGTCACAGTCTGTCGGCGTGATATCCTCTGAGATCTCGATCATCAGGATCCCTTCGTCACAGGCCTCTTCGCAGATGCTCCCGCAGATGGAATACACGACGGTCACTGTACCGGTGAAGCCCGGCTCGGTCTCATATTTGAATGTCCCGTCTGCCTGAAGCGTCAATTCACCGAAGGCTGGACCACTGACAATGGTGATCAACAAACTCTTGGTATTGAATTGATCATTGGCCAGCAGGTTGCCCTGCAGCAACTTCTGGGTGTACGGAATCTTGTAGTTGTCATTTTGGGCAACGACGATGGCCGCAGGCAGGACCGTCAGGTTAAACGGCAATGCATTGGCTGACGTACAACCGTCCACGGTCACATTCACAGCGTAACCCCCGTTGTCATCCTCCTGCGCATTCTGCAGGATATAGACCGGATCCAGGGAAGATCCGATCGGATTGAGTGAACCACCCGGAGATTGGAACAACCAGGTGTATTCCACATCCTGCCCGGAATAGAGCTGACTGGACAGGATAATCGAATCTCCGACGCAGATCTCAGCCGGGTCAATGTCGATCAATGGCGTTGTCGGCACAGGTTTCACATCCAGGAAGAGGGAAACGGTATCCCCGGAACAACCCTGGCTGGATAGCACCGTGAGGGTGTAGTACCCTTCGGATGCAGGCGTGGCCAATACCGGTGCGGTCAACGGGGCGGCATTCGGCACCGTCTTGGTGACCTTGTAGTTGGCTGGGCCGGACCAGGTATAGGTCAGGTCGGCCGGGAAGACCTGCAGGTTTTGACCGGTCAGGATGACCTCCTTCCCATTACAGACCTCGATCACCGGTGGCAGATCTTCCAGCACAGGTGTTACATCCGGCCAGCAGTTAAACTGCCTGAATTCGTCCACACTGTTCATATCCGTGTCCGGACAGGGTTCTCCACCTGGACATTCTTCTTCATCTGTCCAGAAGTCATTATCACTGTTGAGGTCGTCGACATCGGGCATGCCATCTCCATCAGAGTCGACACAATCCCATGGATCCGGGCACTCATAGCCATCTCCAATACCATCTCCATCCCGGTCGATGTCCTGAAAATCAGGTGCAAGGTCCAGGTCCAGATCGCGTGGATCGGAGATGGAAGCCAGGACTGTACCATTGGCATCCAGTACCGGCACGCCTCTCGCATTCACTACCAGCGGGCTGACGCCGTGTCGGCTGTCTTTATCCGGGTCGTCCAGGGGTGCCTCAACCACATCGGGCAGAGTATCTCCATCTGCATCAAGGTCGCGGTAATCCGGCTCTGCATCCTGGTCTGTATTGACCAGAATCGAGGTGGACTGGATCGAGAAGCCCACGGCATCGCTGACCAGTCGACCGTTGGCGTCGACGGTGACCGGTCCCTGACCGGGTTCTCCGTCCTGATCCGCATCCGACTGGATATTCTCTACAACGTCATGAATACCATCATTATCAGAGTCGATATCCCGATAGTCCGGGACACCATCCAGGTCAGCATCACGAGGTAGTTTAAGTGGATTACCCGTATTCATTGGGTCAATGTTCAGGGCAATACCACGCAACCCTACCGCCGGAGAACCGGAGCCATCATCCAATCGGCCATCATTATTGCTATCCCACTTGGCGTAGCCTTCTTCAGCGGCATCATGGATACCGTCATTATCACTGTCCAGGTCGAGGTGATCGAAATTGATATCTCCATCACTGTTGAGGCGGACATAATTGATGGTCGCAGTGAAGGCATCCGGATCAGTGGCCAGTGGATTGTACAATCCATTCGCACCAAAGAAGAGTTGAGGACCATCAATAATGCCATTTCCATTGTTATCCGGGCCATCATGACCGGCTTCAAAAAGGTCTGTCAGGCCATCATTATCACTGTCGAGGTCAACGTGATTGGCCACGCCATCCCCGTCCGTATCATACGCTGCAACCACCCGATCGCAGATGCCATCGTTGTTGGCGTCTGTACAGCCGTTATTGACGGCCGGGTCATTGGCATCCCAGTAATTCGGAATGAAGTCGTTGTCCTCATCCCCATCGGGATCCTTACCACCGGGCAAACAGGCAAAGCCCTCTACCCCCTTGCAGAATTCCATGCGGTCCGGAATGCCGTCGTTATCATTGTCGAGATCTTCGAAATCCCGTACGCCATCTCCATCCGTGTCATTCGTGTAGAAGCTGTTGGGATCCCGGAAGTCATCTACTCCATCGGTATCCGAATCCGGGCAATCCGGGTCATCTCCATTCGGGCATTCGATTGCATCTCCCAGGCCATCATTATCGCTGTCCAGGTCATGGTAATCCGGGATACCATCCCCATCCGTATCCGGACATGGTACGCCCGTCTCACATTCATATCCATCCGAGATGCCATCATTGTCACTGTCCGTATCCTGATAGTCCGGTATGCCATCCCCATCAAAATCCGGTGGATCATTCACACTGATTAGCGGATCGCCATTCTCATCAGAGACTGGGACCCCAAACTCATTGACGGTCGGTATGCCGGATCCGGCAATGCCATCCTGATCCGGATCATAAACACCCGCTTCATAGGTATCCCAAATGCCATCGGCATCACTGTCCAGGTCTTGAAAATCGGGCAATCCAAGCATATCTGTATTGACCGGATAGGAAGTGGTTGTGATCGGATTGCCGGCGCCATCCTCATAGACCTGGCCTTTGTCATTGACCTTGAGATCAACTGCCGCTCCTGTTCCGACAAATCCATTGTTGTCACCATCCGGATTGACCGTTTCGATCGCATCCATCAACCCGTCGTTGTCGGAATCATGATCCAGATAGTTTGGAATACCATCCCCATCAAAGTCCTTTGCGGGAGTCAGCGGGTTGCCGCTGGCAGAGGGACTGATCTGGATCGGGAATCCGACACTGTCGACCATCACACCCCCGAAACCATCATCGATCGCTCCATCATTATTGCTGTCCAGCATGCCCATGTCGTTTTCGGCAACATCGTTGATCCCGTCATTGTCTGACTCGCGGTCATCATTGTCGGGAACGCCATCATTATCCTTGTCCGGTGGCAGATAGTTTGCCACGGCCAGCTGGCCATTGGAGACGCTGGAGATATTGTTATAAAAACCATTGTCACCAAAGTCGGCAACTGGCGCATTGATGACGCCGTTGCCATCCGGGTCCGGGACATCATGCCCGGCTTCATACATATCGGGAACACCGTCATTATCCGAATCCAGGTCCAGATGATCCGGAACGCCATCCCCATCCATATCATAGACGCCATCAATGACATCGCAGATCCCGTCACCATCCACATCCGGACAGGGATTGACAAAGGCCGGATCATTCGCATCCCTGAAATTGAGGATCTTGTCGAGGTCTTCGTCATGGGAGGGGTCGAAGCCGCCAGGCAAACAGGCAAAACTGCCCGCTACCGAGCAAAACTCCCGAATATCCGGGATGCCATCATTATCATCATCCAGGTCGATCACATCGATGATGCCGTCCCCGTCTGAATCCAGGGAAGGGTCTATGCAACTGTCTACGATATCGATCATAATGGTTACCTCATCCGATATATCCGATGTGGCTATGAAGGACCAGTAGTCCATCATCTTTTCATCACCCTGGGCATTGGAATAGGCATAAGGCTGATCAGTGGGTTGTGGATCACCCGGGATACCCCCACCACTGACACCACCGCCAAAGGAGGAATGATCATAGAGAAAAGAAACCGTGCCTGGATCGACACCATTCAACCGGGTGATGTTGACACCTCCGGTCGTGTTTTCCACATCAAAGACCAGAAAGTGCATTTCACCGCTATAGATCGTACCCGACATGAGCAGTTTCAGGGGAAAGTTCTTTTGTGGGGGAATGGGGACACCCATATTATCCATCCCGTCCCAGAAGATGGAATCCTGGCCGCCGAAGACTTCCTTGGCCATGGATACATCGACAGGATCATCATATGAACCATTCTGATTGACATCAATCTGCAATTCAACTTCCCCTCGTCCTACGGTTTCAAAAGTGATATATCCTCCCTCACCAACACCCATGATATAATCACCACAAATTGAATAGATGCTGGTATCTGCTACATATGCAGAGAAATCCACATTGAATAGTGGATCAGAATAATCCGGAATGACCGGATTCAGCCAGTTTGTGAATTTTATATTTCGGTAGACGTCATAATCCGGCGCATTCAGGGGAAGGTCCGGATCGGGAATATTAAAGAACAATTTGTTATTGGCGATCGGATCATAATCCCTGGTTTGCGGTTCGTAGAAGTATTTGTTCCCGTTCAACCAGCTACCCGCCTGCCAGGATCGGATAAATTCGGTGTCTTCTGCTGAACGCAAGATCGGTTTGCGCTCGTGATCCACGATCCCCCGATTATTACTGGACAGGAACCACCCCCAGGGGTCCATGTCCTCCATCTTCAGGTTATACTGAATTCCTTCATCGCTCAGTACAAATACATCGATGTCCGTCAGATTGCCATTATTGTTCACCACGTAGGACATCTCCTGTGTGAAGACCCGGCCTGTCAGCATTTCGCCGCCTTCATTGGAGGGTGCCACCTTGGATACGGTGATGTCCCAGGCCAGCACAACTCGCTGGTTGGTGGGTTGATCGACGATCCGTTGCCAATTGTCGACATTCAGGACATTGTTGAACGGACTGGTACTGTATGCCGGGTACTCCAGGGTAATCGTCCAGATGCCCCCTTCACCAGCCAGTACTGGAACCACCCCGGGAATATACCCCGGACCATTCAAGGTGCCACCGCCGGTCGGGCCGGCAAATTCCTGGGTCTTATTGTAAATGATCCCCTTCTGGATATTCACCCCCTTATTGTCAAACAAGGTATGGTTGGTGCCATCGGGTCTAATGACCCGGATAAATCCTCCGGCGATGCCCACATGACTGGATCCCACCTGGATGAATTCACCTGCCTTTGCATACACCTTGATTTGCTGGCGTTGCTGGGCATTGAAAAAGAGCCGATACCCCTTTGTACTGACCAGGTCCTTTGAGCCTTCTGCATGCAATCCGACAGATGCCAGGAGAAGCCCGAAAAACAAGGCGAGTACATTCCAACGATACGTCATGGAGATCATATTAAATATATTTCAAATACATATTTATCAATATCTGTACCAAGTTCAATACATGCACACTATGCATGCATGAATAAATCATGTCACAGATATGACCCCATATACGCAAAACCGTGAAATCAGGTTTCAACGAGATTGTGTAGCTTCCCCTATCCAACAGATCACCTCATGAGACGTGTGTTTACCGCCCTTGGCGGACTGCTCCTTTTCCCTTTCTTTCTGCCTGCTCAATCTTTATCCCTGGATAAGATCATGGATGGAGAAGCATTTGTCGGCTTCCTGCCGGAAGACCCGTACTGGTCTCCGGATGGTGAAACGCTTTATTTCAGCTTTAATCCTGAGGCTGAACGGCTGAGACATCCCTATTCCTGGCGTCCCGGAGCAGGTATACAGAAGTTGACACCCGATGAGATTCGGGCTCAGCCCGCAGCAGAGCTCATCTGGTCAAGATCCCGGAAGACGGCCCTGTACACCAAACATGGTGATATTTTTCTGTGGCATGCACAGGACCGGACGTCCAGGCAACTGACCTCCACTACTGACTATGAGTACGCTCCATTTTTCGGTCGAACGGAACAGGAGATCGTCTATCGAAACGGGAACAATCTATTCTTGCATGATCTTCAACTGGGCAGCATCACCCAGCTGACCGATCTGCAGAAGGGACGAAAAAAAACGGACACTGCCCTGACCGACCAGGAAAAATGGTTAAAAGCTGATCAGGAGCACCTTTCTCTGGTCCTGAAGGAAAGACGAGAAACCCGAAAAGCCAGGAAAGACTGGGCTGAATCCACCAAGCCCAAGCGTCCCTACACCATTTTCCTGGGAGAGGACCGGGCCGTTGACCTGTCCGCTGACCCTGCACTCCGCTATATCACCTGGACGCAGGTGGCTTCGGCCAAAACGACTGCGACAGAGGTCCCCAACTATGTCACTGAATCCGGATATACAGAAGAGTTGCGGGCCCGATCAAAGGTCGGCCACGAGCAGAACACTTACACCTTTCATTGTTATGACCGACAGGCCGATACCACCTACCAATTGCAGACAGACAGCCTGCCGGGGATCTTTCGAAAGCCGCTTTTTCTAGCCGAATACCATCGGGATTCCATCCCCTGGAATCCGGAATACCCCAGGCCGAAGTCTGTCATCTACCATGGACCGGTCTGGTCTGATTCGGGGCTGGCCTTGCTGGAATTGAAGAGCCTGAATCACAAAGACCGCTGGATCCTGGTCTATGATCCATCTCAAAATCAGACCCGATTGGTTGACCATCAACATGACGAGGCCTGGATCGGAGGACCGGGCATCAGCAGCTGGACAGGACAGGGAGGAGATATGGGTTGGATGGATGAGGGGAATACCCTGTGGTTTCAGTCGGAACAAACCGGTTACTCGCATCTATATTCCTTCAACCTTGCTACCGGGGAGCGCAAGGCCCTGACAAAAGGAGATTACGAGATCCTGAGTGTACAACTGTCCAGGGACAGGAAGACGTTCTACATCCGAGCAAATGCAGAAGGACCTGCCGAACAGCATTTTTACCACCTGCCATCCCGTGGGGGAAAGCTGATCCGGATCACCACCCAACCCGGGAATCATGAGGTGACCGTTTCGCCTGATGAGCGTCAACTGGCTGTCCGTTACTCCTTTGCCAACAAGCCGTGGGAACTCTTTGTCATGGCCAACCGCCCAGGAGCAGAGCGCCAGCAGATCACCCGGTCCACCACCCCTGCTTTCGACTCGTACGCGTGGCGGGTGCCGGAGATCATTACTGTTCCTGCCAATGACGGTGCAGGTGTTCCAGGCAGAATCTACCGGCCCGATGATCCGAATGGAGCAGCCGTCATCTTTGTGCATGGTGCCGGCTATCTGCAGAATGTACATCAATGGTGGAGCCAATATTACCGGGAATACATGTTTCACAATATGCTCTGCGATGAGGGCTTCACTGTTCTCGACCTGGACTATCGGGCCAGTGAGGGTTATGGCCGGGATTGGCGCACTGCTATCTACCGACATATGGGGGGCAGGGATCTCGCCGACCAGGTCGATGGTGCCAGATACCTGACAGACAGTCTGGGAATCGACCCGCAACGCATCGGCATTTATGGCGGGTCCTATGGCGGATTTGTCACCCTCATGGCGCTGTTCCAGCACCCGGGCACCTTCGCCTGCGGGGCTGCACTGCGATCTGTGACCGACTGGGCACATTACAATCACCCCTACACCGCCAATATCCTGAACACACCGGTCGAAGACAGCCTGGCTTACCGACGATCCTCTCCGATCTATTATGCAGAAGGTTTACAGGACCCTCTGGTCATGCTGCACGGGATGATCGATGTCAATGTCCAGGTTCAGGATGTGGTCCGCCTCAGTCAGCGATTGATCGAATTGGGAAAAAGAGATTGGGAGCTCGCTGTTTTCCCCCTTGAAGATCATGGATTTGTGGAGCCCAGTTCCTGGAAGGATGAATACAGACGGATCCATGAATTATTCCACAAGCACCTTATGCCTCACGAGCATTGAGGAGGGCGCGGCGCACACTACCCGCTTCCAGCAGTTTTGCCCGTGCTTCTTCTTCAGACCAGTGCATTTCCCGCATCAGGATCAGGGTGCCTCTTTCGATCAGTTTCTGATTGGATAATTGCATATCCACCATTCGATTGTCCCGGACACGACCGAGGCGGATCATCGTGGCCGTGGTGATCATATTCAACACCATCTTCTGTGCCGTGCCTGCCTTCAGGCGGGTGCTCCCACTGATAAACTCTGGCCCGGTAATGACCTCAATAGGATAATCACTAGCCTGAGCCAGGGGCGATCCGGGATTGCAGGTGATACAACCTGTCAGCACACCGTGTTGCTGACAAGCTTTCAAGCCTGAAACAACATAGGGCGTCGTGCCGGATGCCGCCAGGCCAATCACCACATCCAGGGAAGATATGTCATAAGCCTGAAGATCCGTCCAGGCGAGATCCGGATCATCTTCCGCCCCTTCCACTGCCTTTCGTATCGCCGGATCACCACCCGCGATCAGGCCATTCACCCAATGGGCGGGTACGCCGAACGTAGGGGGGCATTCTGAAGCATCCAGGATGCCGAGGCGACCGCTGGTACCAGCGCCGATATAGAACAAACGACCACCGGTCTCCATGGCAGCCACCACCCGTTCAATGAGACGTTCGATCTGAGGCAATGCTTGCTGGACGGCGAGATGAACAGTTGCATCTTCCTGGTTCATCGTACGGATGAGGTCAGCCACCGACCAGGTTTCCAGATGTCGATGAGGGGATGCAGATTCAGTAATTCGTTCCATGCAACAAAGGTACAATCCGATATCGGGTGCTTTCGACCCGATGATTCAGCCGCCAGATTAAATCTTTCGACGAAAAAAATCAAACACTTATCGAAAAGGGCTGGAAAAAGTCATAGTATTTAAATATTATTGTGATATCATTTTAATATCATACACATGAAAGAGAACACCTCCACACCCCGTTCCGGATACACCATGTTACTGGTGTTGGCCCTCCTGCTTGCCGGTGGCATTACCCTCCTGTATCTCCGCATGCCCCTGCCCGGCATTCTGACCCTGGTGGTCATGCTGATCATGATGCCTGGATTCTTTTTTATCAACCCGAACGGATCTGTTGTCCTGACCCTCTTTGGGGATTACAAAGGCACCGTCAGAAGCAACGGTTTCTTCTGGGTCAATCCCTTTTATTCGAAAAAGTCGATCTCTCTGCGCGCTCGCAACTTTGATTCCGACCGACTGAAGGTCAATGACAAGATGGGGAACCCCGTCATTATTTCCGTCATCCTGGTCTGGCGCGTAGACGAAACCTTCAAGGCAGCATTCGAGGTTGACAATTATGAAACCTTTGTCAAGGTGCAGACCGATGCTGCGGTCCGTAAGCTGGCTGCCCGCTATCCCTATGACAATTTTGACGATGAGATGGCTGAGATCACCCTTCGTTCCGGCCTTGAAGATGTCAACCACAACCTGGAAGTCGAATTGCACGAGCGCCTGGCCATTGCCGGCATTGAGGTCATTGAGGCCCGTATCGGATACCTGGCCTATGCCCCGGAGATCGCCAACGCCATGCTGCGCAGGCAACAGGCTACGGCCATTGTCGCTGCCAGATTCAAGATCGTGGAAGGAGCCGTTGGCATGGTCGAGGAAGCACTCAAGATGTTAAGTGCCAAAGATGTCATTCAATTGGATGAGGATAAAAAAGCCGCCATGGTCAGCAATCTGATGGTTGTCCTCTGTGCGGATCACGATGCAGTTCCCGTCCTGAATACCGGCACCCTGCATCAGTAATCAGCGATATGGAAAAGAAGAAATTCGTCCTTCGAATTGATGCGTCCACCATGGCGGCCGTGGAGAAATGGGCCGCTGATGAATTCCGTAGTGTGAATGGACAGCTGGAATGGCTGATCACCAAATACCTGCGTGAACGAGGTCGAATGCCACCAGACTCAAAGGAATCTCCTGGCCATGATCAACAAGAGGAAGGGCCTGCGGATGCAGGTCCTTCTTCCTCATGAATGCATCTCCTGAACGGGGACACCCTTCAACCTGCAGGAAATAACCGCATAGCGGCTTCGGGTAAGGATGACACGATCCAGTCAGCCCGGTCATCCGTCTCCCCGATGCGAATGGTAAACATGCCCAGTCCCACGCCGAAGTCGACGTCACTTTGACTGTCGCCAATGAGCACTGACCGATCAAAACGGATCTCGGGAAAATCTGCCAGCGCCTGTAATCCCATTCCGGGAAGAGGCTTCCGACATACGGGCTTCTCCACGGCCAACCCCGGACAGTAGTAAATGGCATCCAGCTGGACGCCCAGGGCTGCCAGGTCACTCCTCATCTGCTCATGGACACGATCCAGGTCTGCCACCGTCATCCATTTCTTTCCGATCCCCTGCTGATTGGTCACCACTACTACCCGGCCAAACTGTTTGCGCAGGATTTGCAAGGCGTCCACGACTCCGGGCAGCCACCGGAACTGTTCGGGTTGGCGTACATAATCATCCGGAATGCGTTCGTTGATCACACCGTCGCGGTCCAGGAAGAGGGTCCAACTCCGATCAGGAACCGGATTTTCTCGTACTACTGTATTAGATGACCAGTTGGGTATAGCAGATTGAGCGAGGTGAAAATCCTCCGGAATACCAATATCCAGAAAATGACCACTGACCGGCATACCCGCCAATCCACCGATAGCGCACTGGACCTCCAGGACCTCCTTTTCAAATGAAAAGCTTTCTTTCTCAGGGCCCAGATGCAGCATTTCCCGGTCGACCAGGTAGACTCCGGCATTGATGAGACCCACTTCGACGGCCTGCTTTTCAGCGAAGCCGGTGATCTGTCCATGGCGATCGATCTGGACGGTGCCATAACGATCGAAGCGGGTCATCTGCTTGAGCGCCAGGGTACACCTGGCCCGGCTGGCCACATGAAAGGCCCATAATGCCGGCCAGGAAAAGTCGGTATAGGTATCGCCATTCAGGACCCAGGCCCAGGGTTCGTCGACAGCCTGCCAGGCCCATCTGATGGCGCCTCCGGTGCCCAGGGGACGTTCTTCCCTGACATGGTGGATGGCCATACCCTGCCATTGATAACCGATCGATTCTGTGAAGGCATCAGCCTTATACCCGATCGACAACACGACCTTCTGAACACCCTGTCTTGCAAGATGATCCAACTGCCAGGCGAGAAAGGGTCTGCCACCCACGGGTGCCAGGGGTTTGGGCAGGTCCTGGAGGACCGACTGCAACCGTGTTCCTTTCCCTCCTGCCAGAATGATGGCCGTGGAGGGAATCATGACGGGGAAAAGAGTTTTGCCTCCGTTAATTCGCAAAGGATATGTCCCAACAGGATGTGGCACTCCTGGACCCGGGGCGTATCCGTTGCCGGTACGTTCAGCAAATGATCACACAGCTCCTTCATCGCGCCACCCGATGCTCCGGTCATGCCAATGATGACCATTTTCTTTTTCCTCGCCTCTTCTACCGCACGCACGATATTGGGAGAGTTCCCAGAGGTCGACAGGGCCATCAAGATATCACCTGCTTGGCCCATGCCTTTGACCAGACGGCCGTACACCTCTTCATAGCTGTAATCATTCGCGACTGCCGTCAGATAGGACGTATTGACATGCAGGGCTTCTGCCGGCAACGGATCGCGATCGAAATAGAAGCGCCCACTGAGCTCAGCCGCAAGGTGTTGCGCATCCGCAGCACTCCCGCCATTGCCACAAAAGAGCACCTTTCGTCCATTCTGCAGGGCGTGGACCCAGGCATCAACCACCATTGCCATGGTTTGACACAGGCCATGATCCTGGAGTAGTTCTTGTTTGACCCGGATACTTTCCTGGATGATCGACTGAATCTTGTTCTGCATAGTGGGCTGTAGTTGCACGCAAAAGTAGGGAGTTCACTTCACACCTGCGGATGCAGGATGAAGGAACCGACCGATCGAATGAAAACAGGTTATTTACCCGTCCAGGTCACCACTCCCAGGTCTGTAAACTGGAACCGTCGCAATTCGCCTCCGAACTGTAGCAACCGATCGGCGACGGCATACCGATTATTGCCGGGTACATAGAACATCATAAAGCCCCCACCTCCGGCGCCGGAGATCTTTCCACCCGTGGCCCCCGCCAATCGGGCAGCGGAATAGATCTCATCAATCAGTGGATTTGTCACACCGGCAGCAGTCTGCTTTTTATAGGTCCAGCCGAAATCCAGGATCTCCCCAATGGAGTGCAGATCCCCCATAAAGAGGGCCTTTTTCATCCGGTGAGCCTGTTCTTTGAGCTTGTGAGCCGCGTCAACCGGCTTTTCTATGCCGGAGGTAAAGTTGGACGATTGTTTTTCAATGATATCGGCACTCAATCGACTGGTGCCCGTGTAATAGAGGAGGATATTGAATTCCAGCTCCCGCAGGTAGTCGGGCCTGATGCGCAAGGGATTGACAATGACCTTGTCATCCGCATAAAATTCCATGAAATTGATGCCGCCGAAGGTGGCGGCATACTGGTCCTGCCGGCCACCTGCCATGCCCAGATCTATCCGTTCGATCTCATAGGCGAGGTGCGCCATGTCATATTCACCAAGCGGGATCTGGAGCCACTCGGCAAAGGCACCTAATATGGCGACGGTCAACGTTGACGACGTCCCCATCCCACTGCCTTTCGGGGCATCGGCCCAGGTGGTCAGGTGAAGGGCCAGTGGTTTTCCTCCCGTCTCCTTCACCACCCGATTATAGACACCCTTCAACAACGCCAGGGGACCTTCAATGGGCAGTTCTTTCGATAAGGGATATTGTTCCCTGACGTTCAGATCTACAGCCTCCAGGATGATCACTGGTTCTTTCAACGGTTCGATGGATGCATGGGCATACATGCTGACCGTCGCATTCAGGATCGCCCCGCCATACTGATCTGCATACGGGCTCACATCCGTACCACCACCGGCCAAACCGATACGCAAAGGAGCTCTGGAACGAAAAAACATAAAACCGGATTTTAGTCAGGAAAGATACTGGTTCAAAACGTTATTGGCCCCCGGTTTTTTGACGCCAGTACCGGATCGTATCAGCTATTGTCTGTTCGATGGTAAAATGCTGTTTCCACCCTGTCCGTTTGATCAGCTTGGTCGCATCACCAAAGATCACCGGCTCATCCGATGGTCTCAGCAGGGAGGGATCGACCTCTGTCCGTAAGGAACGCCCCAGGACCGTTTCGATCATGGGGATCAGATCCCCGATCCGGTAGTCATATTGTCCGCATATATTGTAGCAGGCGCCCCACTCCCCTTTTGCAGATAGCAGCAACAGGGCGCTGACCAGGTCTCGTACATCTGTGATCCCCCGGCGGGTCTCCAGGTTGCCGACGCGCAAGGTGGTGGCTGCACCCTGTTCAATGGCCACTGCCCGGCGGGCAAAGTCGCTGAGGACATCGCCAACCTTTCTCGGACCTGTCGTATTGAAGATCCGGGCGCGAATGGTACGAATGCCATCATTGGCATGATACTGATACGCCAGCAGATCCTGTCCCACCTTGCTCACGCCGTAGGGATGCAGGGGCAGGAGTTCTGCCCCTTCATGGACCGGTGTGTTCTCCGGGGTCAAACTGGCTCCGTATTCCGCACTGGAACAGGCCACCACCACGACCGGATCATAGGCGGGATCGATCCGACGTACGGCGCGAATGGCTTCAAAGAGGTGGATGGTTCCCTGAACATTGATGGCCATCGTCTCCTCAGGTCGCTCCCAGGATACAGTAGGGTAACTTTGAGCCGCCAGGTGAAAGATCGTCTCTGGCTTGTATTGCTGGATCAGTGAGTGGACTGGAGCACTGTATCGAATATCAAGCTCGGTCAGAATTGCCTTTCCCTGAATCTCCGAGATATCCGTGGTCGGCTTGTAAAAGGTCCCGATGATCCGGGTGGGTGAATGCCCCTGTTCAGCCAGGGTATCGACCAGATGGGATCCCACCATTCCGCCAACGCCTGTGATATATATTGTCTGCTCCATCATCATAGTATAACGAGAATCACGAAAATACGTTACCCATGTCGTACCGTATCTTTACCGGGATGAAAACACCACATATCGTTCTCCTGGGTCCAACCTATCCCTACAGGGGTGGAAATGCGCTCTTTATGACCTTTCTCTACGAAGCGTTGTCGGAGCGGCATCGGGTTGATTTTATCAACTTCAAGATGATGTACCCGTCCCTGCTGTTCCCGGGGACAACACCTTATGATGTCAGTGAAGAACACTTTCAGAAGGTGCCCAGTCAGCGCCTGATGCACTCCCTGAATCCGATCAGCTGGTGGAATACCGCCCGGACGATCAATCGCCTGGATCCGGATATCGTTGTCTTTGACTGGTACCAGCCTTTTTTCGGGCCGCTGTTTTATGGTATTGGCCTCTTCCTCAACCGGCGAATGAAACAGCGGATCCTGTTCATCACCGAAAACGTCATCTCGCATGAATCCCGCTGGGTCGATAAATGGCTCACTCGATTGGGTCTGACCTGGGCCAAGGCCTTTTTGACCTTGTCTAAAAAGGTGGAAGACGATATACAGGTACTGGCGCACGGGCGACCAGTCTATCGTTCAGAACTCCCCGTCTATGGTTGGTATACAAGAAATGACGACCATCCTGTCCAAACCGCCAGGAATGAGTTTCACTTGCACGAAACTGATAAAGTTCTCCTGTTTTTCGGATATATCAGACATTACAAGGGGCTGGACATCCTGATGGAAGCCCTGGCCCTGCTCCTCCGAGAAGATGCCTCCTACCGATTGCTGGTGGCCGGGGAAAGCTATGAGGAAGAGGCTCAATATCACCAATTGATGGACCGTCTGGGAATACGGGATCAGGTGCGATTCAAGAATGAATTTATTCCGAATGAACGCGTTGCCCGATACTTTGAGGCCAGCGATGTGGTAGTACTCCCCTACCGGTCAGCAACCCAAAGTGGGATCCTCAACATGGCCTATGGCTTTGAAAAACCGGTCGTCATCACAGACGTAGGCGGCCTGGGAGAATTTGTCGATGAAGGAAAAACGGGGATCGTTGTTCCGACACCCACTGCCTCGGCAGTGGCAGCAGGCATTCGGCGGTATTATGAGATCCGGCCCGAGACGGACTTTGTCGGATATATTCGCGAACGCGTTGCGGCAAACAGCTTTGACCACATCCAGGATGTGTTCCAGGAAGTGTATGAGCTTTTTCACTAAGCGGGGTCCGCTATTCCGGTGACATGATCTGTTCGAAGAGGATGGCATACAGCATCCCATTTCGTTCATCCGTTCGCAGGACCCCATCCAGGGCCCTCTCGAGCATCCTCCTGTCGGAACGTTCGGTGATGGGAATCCGGTCGGACAAGCCTTCCAGGATGTCTTTCCAGGCATTGGCCTGGCAATCCGGATCCGCGGCTATGGCCAATTGTAAACACCGGTGGTCATCTTCTTCCTCAAGGGCCACTTTGGCGGCGGCCATAAGTTCCTTGCACCGGACTGCTTTCTTTTGCTCCATCAGCGATTCCCACAAGTCTTTCACATCCCGTGAACAGGGAGTACCCGGGGGGATGCTCCCCAACATGACCAGGGCTGTTGCGATCCGGCCGCTGTCTGCAAATGTCTGGCAATGGTGGAGAAAGGATTGACAATCATTCCATTGAATCTCCTGCAGGCGATAGGCTTCATCATAGGCCGCCTGGATTAACGTTGACTCCACTTCCAGCTCCAGGATGGCCTGTCGGAAGGCCAGTTCCCCGTTCATACCCTTCCCATAGAAGGGCACCTCGACCTGTTTCAACTGGACGAGATCTCCCGGCGACAGGATGTGAAAGACCAAGATGCCTTTCACCTCCACCGGACGACCATTTTCGGGATCATCCGGCCAACCCGGTTCATCCAGTACGATCTCCGGTTGGATCACCAGAGAACAGGACTTCCCCTCCGGGTACATGGTCGACCCCTGAAAGAGACGTTCCGTTTTGGACCGGGTCATCTCCGATGAGATGGCGGGCACCTTCTCGGGAGAAAGACATGTGGTGATAAAAGGGTATTGTCCCTGGCAGATGGCGACAGATGCCAGGAGAAGAATGATGGTCCAGGCAGAAAAAGCCGGACGAAGAACGATTTGCTTCATGGATGTTCAGAACTTGGGACCCAATGCAGAGCACAACTGGAACGACCATTCTGGCTGAACTGTTGTGATCACCTTCTACCGGAAAAGATGATGCCAATTCTTGCGCTCAACAGCCCACTCTGTCCTTGATCAGGTATTCATTCCGATTGGCTGCACTTCTGGAGATCAGCTCTGCCAGAAAACCGGTCATAAAAAGCTGGGTACCGACGATGAGGGCCAGGATCCCAAAATAGAAGATCGGTCGATCTGCGATCCCATATTCGAGGACGATAAGTTTCTGGTAGGACAACCAGGCCAGGATGAGAAAGCCGATGATAAAAAAGAGGATCCCCAGGGGACCGAAGAGATGCATGGGGCGCTTGCCAAACTTGCTGATAAAAATGACCGACATCAGATCCAGGGGCCCCCGGATGAACCGTTCGATACCAAACTTGGAAACGCCATATTTCCGCTCCTGGTGTTGAACAACCTGCTCGCCGATCTTGCGATAGCCAGCCCACTTTGCCAGCACCGGAATATATCGATGCATATCGCCATACACCTCGATACTCTTGACCACATCCGAGCGATAGGCCTTCAGTCCGCAATTGAAATCATGGAGCCGAATGCCGGACATCAATCGTACCGTCCAGTTGTAAAACTTGCTGGGGAGGTTCTTGGTCAGGGTGGGATCCAGTCGTTTCTTTTTCCATCCTGAGACCAGATCATATCCTTCTTCGCGGATCATATTGACCATCCCGGGGATCTCCTCCGGGTTGTCCTGAAGGTCGGCATCCATAGTGATGACCACCTCACCGCTGACCAGGGCAAAGCCGGTGTTGAGGGCCGCAGATTTTCCGTAATTCCGTTGAAACCGGATCGCTTTTACCCGGTCGTCTTCCATTTGCAGCTTCTGGATGACCTCCCAGGATCGGTCCTGGCTCCCATCATCGATAAAGAGGATCTCGTACGTCCATTGAGTGGGGCCCAATACTCGGCCGATCCACGCATGGAGCTCGGGAATTGACTCTTCCTCATTCAACAATGGAATGACCAGACTGAGATCCATATGACCCACCATTATTTGTTCAATCCTCCAATTCCGGATTCTTCCTCCGAATGATCAGGGAGACAATCAATGCAATGATAAAGCCGGGGAAGATCAATCCGATGCCATAACCCAGAAGGCTTTTCTTCAGATCCAGTCCAAAGCCCTCCTCCTCGATCTTTTTGTTGATCTCATCCAGCATTTCTTCATCCATATTGGCCATCACATTCTCCATCCATTCCATAGTGACCTCTTTCTGGACGTCGACCAGTCCCGGATCAATGAAATTGAACATGGCATACATGAAGACTGAGGTAAGAATAGTCCCGATGACCCAAACCAGGAACGTCACTTTAAGCGCTTCCTTGAATTCGATGAATCCGTCCTGCTCCTTCCGGATCGCCAGGCCAGCCATCACCATGGTTGCGCCGAGGGTCAGGTACGAGATCCATGCCCCCCAGGCGATGAATCCGGCCACATTCATCAGATAGTACAAGAGGGCCAGGGCGATCGCTGCCATGCCGCCGATCAGGCCATAATTGATACTGGTTTGGTTGGTATTCATCCGTTTGTGCTTTTGATTATGCGCAAAGATAATGGCTCCATTGGATCTGACCTCCAATCGGACAAGAGAAGAGGCCTAATGGCGTACTGCTCGCCGGTTGGCGATCACGCCCAATACCTTTCCCCGAAGCTCTACTCCATCCAGGGGATTGTTTCTTCCCTTGGAAGCCTGACCCAAGATGGTAAATGTCCAGGTCCGGCTCGGTTGAAAAACAGTCAGGTCCGCCGGTTTGCCCACCTGAATGGATCCCGGCTCCATAGCGAGTAATTTTCGGGGTCCGTCACTTAACCGCTGCACCAGGGCATCCAGGCTGAGTACATCCGGGACGAGGTGGGTACAACACAAGGCAAACGTAGTCTCCAGCCCAGTAGCGCCGAAGGCCGCATAGGGAAACTCCACTTCCTTCTGATCATCTTCCAAGGGCACATGCTGACTGACGATGGCATCCAGGATCCCGTCTTTCAGGGCTTTCCGCAATGCCTTGCGGTCGTCTTCACTCCGGAGCGGGGGCATGAGCTTATAGCGGGTATCATAGGTCCGGACGGCATGATCGGTGAAGACCAGGTTCCAGGCCGGGACGGTGGCGCCCAGGTGCAATCCTTCCTTTTTTGCCCGCTTGATCATATCCAGGCTTTCGCCGGATGATATCGCGTGCAAGACCAGCTGAGAATCAGCATAGCGCAGTAATTGGATATTTCGATAGACCTGTACCGATTCGGCCAGGGCGGGAATGCCCTGCATCCCCAGCATGGTACTCACGGAGCCTTCATGGACCTGCCCTTTGATCGAGAGTGAGGGATCCAATGGCTGATCAATGACGACTCCATCCATGGCCTTGACATACATCAGTGCCCGGAGTAAGACACCCGCTTTTTCAATCGGGTGGCTCCCATCACTGAATGCCACAGCACCGGCCGCATGCATGTCATACATTTCAGCGATCTCGTTGCCTTTTGCTTCCCTGGATACGGCTCCGATCGGATGGATCTGTACCGCTTCGGATGCATTGTTCTTCTGGAGATAGAGCACCTCTGCCTTACTGTGGACCACCGGATCCGTATTGGGAAAAACGGCGAGGTGTGTATAACCACCACGACTGGCGGCATTGATCATGGTGTTCAGATCCTCTCGATGCTCCTGGCCCGGGTCCATACTTTGCGGGCCAATGTCTACCCATCCGGGAGACACATGCAAATCCTCTCCTTCCCAAACTTCAGCGCCTTTCGTCCTGATCTGTGGTTCAATCCGATCGATCACGCCATCCTTGATCAGGATATCGCATGGCGTCAGATGAAGGGAGTGTTCCGGGTTGTGAAGGGTTACATGGCGAAGCAAGATGTTCATAATCAGTCCTTAGGTCTTCCAAAATCGCAACAGCAGCGATTCGATGGCGATCATCACCAAGGCTAAAATTACGCACCAGCGCCATAATACGATACCTCTTTCCTGTTCTCCGACCCAAACAGACAAATCTGCCCGTGCTGTTTCATCCGGGATCTGGAAGCCTTTGGCCCGAATATCCTCCATCTCCAGGATGCTGAGGTCCGACTCCCGGCGGTCATAGTTGAACGCAACATTGCCCAGGTTGGCCTCCTGGTCATCCAGGACATCATATACGCCGGCGAAGGACAATCCTTCTTCCAATCCCAGTTTGACACGGGATCCGATATAACGCTGGGAGGGCACAAACTCCTCTTTTGCCGATCGCAAGCGGAGGAGGCTTTCTGCCGATTTTCGAATCGGAACGGTCAATTCAACTTCCAGGTCCTGGCCAATGGTATAGGCCAGCCGGGTATTCCTTCGTCCCGAAAGCGCCATCTTGTAGACCATGGGAATAAAAACTTCTCCAGTCTTGACCAGATCGCTGAATTCTTCTCCCAGGGGCGCCGACGATAGAAAGAGGTTGCCGAGCTCGAGTGGGTACCGGGCCAGCATCCGCTGACCGTCCCGGAAGGTGACCAGGGGTTCTTCATCGACAGGACCGCCCGATTCCATTCGATAATAGCCCTTTGTTACCGGCAAACGAAGATTGGCGCGGGCGTTGGTATAGACATCCGAAAAAATAAAAGAGTTGGTATTCAGTTCGCTGACATTCAGGGTCTGTGCGGTCCAGTCACCATACCGCCTGGCTCCTGCCAGGGAGGAGAGCTCTGCAAACCCCTTCAGATCTGCCTGGTTGCCTTTTGGAAATACCAGCACATTTCCGCCGCCCTTCATAAAGGACTCCAGTTCCTTGACGAGGCCTGAAGACAGGACGCCCAGGTCATCCAGGATGATCAGCTGATATTTGGAAAAGCGGCTGTAGTCGACCTGACTGGCCGATTGAAAAACGGGTTCAAACGCCTGGACCCCCATGGTACCTTTCTGCAGGTACGGAGTGGCCGCACCGTCAAAGATGACCAGAATACCGATGCGCTCCCTGACTTCAGCAGCGAGGTAATAGGCATCATCAAATTGCACCGGAAAATCTGTTACACGCAATTCCAATGACTGCCATCCCGCCTGTTGGGCCGTATAGAGAAGTGTATCGGTCACGGTGATCCCCGGCGGAATGGAGAGCTGCCCGATCGGCTTCTCCTGACCATTCTCAAGCAGGGACAGCCGGACCTGCTCCACTTCTTCTATGCCATGGTTGGTCACCTGGACAACCAGCGGGTTGGCCTGTCGGGCAATCAGGACGGGCCCCTCAAACCAGGCTGAGTCAATACTGACATTCTGTTCCTGTACCGCCTGTAACGGAATCGCAGTAATGGTCATACTGGTATCCTGGAAGTCACCTGTAAAGGATGAATTTTTCTGGAAGTCTGAGATCAGATAACTGAACCGGGTATGGTCAGACTGGCCTCGCAAGATCTGCTGCTGGCGTCGAAGCACAGTGGCCAGATCTGCAACATTCGGACTCAATTGAATGTCCGCGATCAGCTCCCGGGCCTGCTCCCTGGTCACCAGTCGCTGTTCCTGGCCGGAATAGGAATTGGTCATGATCTGGAACCGGTCTTCACCACCATAGCCATCTATGATCTCTCCTGCTTTCATCTTGGCCACTTCCAAGAGGGGCACATCCCGGCTCAAGGCGCCCATGCTGAAGGAATTGTCAATATAGATACCCACCGCTTTGGGACCCTGATCTGCCGTTTCGCCCCGGGGCAGGAAGGGTTGTGCAAAAGCGGCAACCAGGGCCAGGATCGCGAGTATCCGGGCCAGCAGGACCAGCAGATTGCGCAACCTGGACCGGGCAGCGGTCTCTTCTTTTATCTCTCTGAGGAATCGAACATTGGTAAAATATACGGGTTTGAACCGCCTGAAGTAGAACAGGTGGATCAAGATGGGAATAGCGATCGCCAACCCGGCAATAAGAAAACCTGGAAATAAAAACTGCATAGCCTGATACTAACGCGTCATTGCGTTCTTTCTTACGCAAAGAAAAGACCATTTGTTCATCCAGCAGGGATATATCCGGATATGGTCATGATTTCTCATGTGAATGTGCATGACTTCCAACGATTCACCCCATCTATGGCATCTTATTTGCGTTCCGGTGAGGGAGGGCTTGGCAATATTCCGGGAAAACCCTCAACTTATACCCATTAACCGATTTTATCATGAGTGCTATTAAAGAATCTGTAAGAAAATATCTGCTGGATGAGTTGAATCTCCCCCTTTCACCGGAGGAACTGTCGGATGACACGCCCCTGCTGAGCAGTCGGCTGATCGACTCGATCTCAGCCTTGTTGCTGGTCGAGTTTCTGGAGAAAGAATTCAAGATTGAATTCCAGCCACATGAGGTCAATAATGACAACCTGGACTCGTTGCAACTGATCGACCAGTTCGTCCAGGGAAAGCAATAACCGAAATGAGTGAGCTTCGTGTCCTCATTGAAGAGGCTCTGAAACGACATGCGACCAAGACGGCCTTGATCGAGGAATCCGGTGACCGGTTCTCCTACCAGACCCTGGATACCTGCAGTGCGGAGATCGCCGATCGACTGAACGATCTGGGGGCGGGCACCGGACAACGCATCGCTGTCTGCATGCCCAAATCAGCTCTCTCGGTGGCTTGCCTGATCGGAGCCTTGCGCTGTGAGGCTGCTTATATCCCGCTTGACCCTGACGCACCGGCGAGTCGAAACGGGTATATCATTCGGGATGCCCGATCATCGCTGGTATTGACCACGTCAGCCCTGGCTCCAGGTTTGCTGGCCCTTCTAGGGCCCTGTCAGGTCGTGGAGATCAGCATCCTGGGTCAATCCTGTCACATCCTGGTCCCCTCCTGGACGGAGTCCAGCCAGATCGATGTACCAGATGACCTGGCCTATATCCTATATACCTCGGGGTCGACCGGCCAACCCAAAGGGGTGATGATCACCCATCAAAATGCTACCTGCTTCATTCGCTGGGGCATCGACCTGTTCAAACTGGGGCCCGAGGATGTGCTTTCGTCAATCGCTCCCTTTCATTTCGACCTGTCCGTATTTGATCTCTATGCGGGACTGGGCAGTGGTGCAAGCATCCTGCTCATTCGGCCCGAATCGGTCAAAAACCCGATGCTGCTGGCTGAATATATCGATCGATTTGCCATTACG
>JAUIEA010000053.1 GCA_030429045.1 Bacteroidia bacterium
ACTGACCTGCCAGCACTGTACCGACAGGGTGTAGGCCAGATGTCCTGAAAAAAAATGATCTTTAAAGGAATAATCAAACCTGTACCAATGAATCCGATACTACGCAATGTACTGGCAGTTGTCGCCGGTTTTATTCTGGGCTCTGTCGTCAATATGGGGATCATCAGTATCAGCGGGTCGATCATCCCGCCACCGGATGGTGTTGACCCCAGCGATATCGAAAGTATTAAGGCCTCCATGCACCTCTACAAACCGATCCATTTTTTATTCCCCTTCCTGGCACATGCCCTGGGGACCTTATCAGGTGCTTATCTGGCTGCCCGCCTGGGCGCCAGCCGGAAACAGATCCTGGCCCTGGTGATCGGCATCTTTTTCCTCCTCGGGGGGATCATGGTGTCGAATATGTTGCCAGCACCTTCCTGGTTTACCGTGGTGGATCTCTTTATCGCGTACCTGCCGATGGCCTGGCTGGGCGGGTTGTTGGGAAGCAGGTGATCCGGCGGCCGACAACGGCAACATCGGATCATTCCACCCGGGGGATCCTGTTTCCGTATGGGAAAGAGATCGACCCGGTCAGAGATGCAGTGCCAGGACGATGACAAGTGCGTGTACCAGGACGCCTCCTGTAAGTCCCTGCAGGATCAGCCGGGTTGGTAATTCCGGGAAAATCCTGGTCCAGGTATACCAGTAGAGGGGAAGATAGCCAACCAGTCCGGACAGGGTGCCGGGAGAATAGGATTCTGTCGTCACGCTGGTGGCCAGATGGATGAGTCCGTTGAGGCCGAAGACCGTGACGATCACCAGGATGGGCAGGATTGGTATGATTCCCCGCACAAACAGGATGGTCACCAGCACAACCGCGGAAAATGCAACGACGTTGATAGCCAAAAAATCAGCCATGGACAGATCCGCTCCCATATACTGATTCAACCAGTCGGGAAAGCCGATGCCGGCAAATCGTTCTTCCAGTAAATGCAGGGCATAGAGGACTGGCAGGGCCAATACCCACCACTTTTTCCGGTCTTCTTGGGATACCTGTTTCAATGGATATCTGGTTCTATTTAAGGAGCACAAATGGGATAGCCCGCACATGACCGTTTTCGGTGTATTGCAGATAATAAGTGCCCGCGGGCAGATGGGGCAAATGGATCATGGACTCTCCGGTGACCTCACTCCCCAGGTAACACTGACCGAAATGATCGATGATCCGAACGGGTATGCAGCGATCGGTGGGCCCTGAAACCAACAGGGTGCGGGACGTCGGATTGCCCTTAATCGACAAGAGATGAGCACCGCTGTCGGTCTGATGGATCGGACTGGTTTCACTTTGGCGAACACGCATGCCATTCCCGAAGCTGGCCACCCATAGTTCGGTCGGATCAAAAGGATTGAAGAATACTCGTTCAGGGTGTCCAAAGGGGTATGCATCAACCAGCTCCCAGGATGGCATCAGATCTGATTTATTGTGGGTTACCCACAGTCCTTGCCCTTCTGTGGTGAGGTACATCGTCTCGGGGGAGAGAGGATCTACTGTTACCGAGCTCACACGATGGAATTGATCATCACCTGTCAAGGCAGACCAGGACAGTCCTCGATTTGTTGTGCGGAAGAGTCGTCCCAAATCGTTGGCAGGGCCACCCCAACCACTCCATACACCGGCATACCAGGTGTTTTGATTGGGATCGGTCGGATCGATGACCAGGTCTTTGGTCCACCAGGCCATATCGGGGTGACTTCGGTTTTCCCAGTTCAGCCCCCCATCCTGTGACACAAATACGCCGCTGGAATCACTGAAGATGCTGGCAGAATTGTGTTTGCGGGCCGACCAGGTGGTGACGAGGGTGCCATCTGTCAGGACATGGATATTGAAAATGCGGCCCAGGTTGGCCGGCGGGTTGGGTACTTTCGTCCAGGTCGCAGTGGCGGGGTTGCTGATCCCGTCCGCACGCCAGATCCCGCCAGTGGCTGGATGGACAGAGACGACCCCGGCATAAAGACGATCGGGATCAGAAGGGTCGGTGGTGACCCAGATCACCGGTGCATCAAAGTCCCGCATGGTCGACCAGGATTTTCCTTTATCCATGCTCCACAGCACATGTCCATCCCGGTAGGAAGGGGAGAGTCGCTGGTCCGTGATATAGGTGGTCTGATAGATATCGTGAACCGAGGATGTGGCCGCAAACCAGAGATCCTGGGTCTGGTGCTTGTCGATCCGATACATGGTGTTGTGGCTGTGTCCGGAATAGTCAAAGCTCCAGGACTCCCCTTGATCGGTAGAGCGAATTCCTCTGATATCGGTAAAGCAACTGAACATGGCGGAAGAATCAAACCAGTAGACCTGCCAGGTGGTGGTCTGTTCCATGCCCACACCATGGTAGGTTTTCTTCTTTGGTGTGGGGATTCCGGGTGGATGTTCATCCGCAGGATCCAGATAGGCCTGGTGCCAGGATTCGCCCCCATCCAGGGTGCGATGAATGAAGCCGAAATCTGTAAAGAGCACGTCTTTACTGTCCAGGGCATTGACGGTAAAACCCAGGATATTGCCGCCCCAGGTCCAACCGAGGTCTCCCCCGTCCCCCGAATATCCCGTATAGATGTTCTGATTCTCGCTGGTCAGGAAGACACGCTGCCAGGACAGCCCACCGTCTGCTGTTTTGAGGACATTGGCCTTGCCCCCCGGTTCACTCCCGGCGATATAGCAGGTGGATGGATCGTTGAGTGCCATACCCAGATAGACGGCGTAATCGCTGTTGATGTCCACACCATTCATGGATGGGGTCCATTCTCCGGACATATTATCCATGCGGTACACGCCCCGTATGAGTCCCCAGTAATCGTAGCCGAGGTTGGTGGCATAGACGTCGCCCACATCAGCGGTCAGTGCAAAGAAACGAGTCAGGTTGCCAGCCCGGCCGGCTGCAAATCCGATTATTCGTTCATTGGCAGGAATACCAGAGTAGCCGCCTGCAGAAAACGAGCTCCCGCCATCCTGGGAGACCAGGACCCCTTCATTGGTGCCCAGGTAGATGGCATCACCATCCCAGAAAACACCACTGAGCAGGATGCCGGCACCCGGATCTGAAGCGGACCATACCTGCGTAGCAGAACTGCCCCCATCGGAGGAAAAAAACAGCTGGTTGTACTGGGTCCACAGTACCCGTTGATCGGATTGTGCATCCGCAAAAATGAACAGTTTGTCTTCATATGGCTGGGTGTCTCCAGCCAGGTATTCCCAGGTCGATCCGGCATCCAGCGATCGGGCCGGACAGGTACTGAAAGAATTCGCATCATAAAGCAGCGAATACCGGATGTTGGGGTTCTGTGTTAGACAGACCTTGCTGAATGGGGAGGTTTGTGCCTGTGTGAAATGGACGATATCATACTGAAGCCCTCCGTTTGCAGTATGGTAGAGTCCACCCAGATCACTGGCCAGGTATACTTCTGCAGAATTTTGAGGATTGATGGAGGGACTGAAGAGTGCTCCTCCGCCACCAATGCCTCTGGATTGAAAATCAGTGACTTGTGCTTGTGATGCGGACATTGAAATTGCGCAGATCAGAAGAAAGAGAAGTCTTGTCAGCATATCGAGGGGGTGTAGTCTGTATAAATATGGGTATTTTCACCAGTTAACGGAAGGTTTATCCCTTTTGTGAATGGACACGATACTAGAAAATCGAAGCGAAAACGACTTAACAATCAAGCGGAAATGAAGAAACGGATACTCCTGATTACATCACTTTTCCTGGTTATGTTCACGGCTTTAGTGGCTCAACCTTGTGATATCCCGCCAGCCACAAATAACTGCGAGAACGCTCCGGTACTCTGCAATTTTGATGATCTCGACGGGTATTGCACCTCCATGAGTTCGGATCTGACATTTAATGCACCGTCACCACTTTGTAACAATGGTGGCGCGCCTCACAATCCGTTGTGGTTTGCCTTTTATGCGGGTTGTACGGAGCTGCAGGTGACCATCCATCTCGCCAACTGCGATACCGTGAACGGGACGACAGGAGTGCAGGGCGCTATCTATGGTTATGCCGGAAATGGCCTTTGCCCGGGTTCAACAGAAACGCCGGATGAGATCCTGGATTGTGACGGAGCCTGTCCGAATGATGATTTCCTGACCTTGAATCCAGTGGGGATGACGGTGGGAAATATCTACTACTTCATGATCGATGGTTGTGCGGGTTCTGCCTGTGACCTGACCGTGACAGTAGATAATAAATGTGGTGAACCGTTTATCGATTTCTGGCCTTCCCCGATCGAAGGGCCGACCTTGATCTGTACAGGAGCCACCGGGACGTATACCATCGAGCCACCCACCGGGGCGATCGATTACTGGTGGTATCTCGACGGGGTTGAAGTGAATGTCGGGTCGGATAATTTTATTGAGATCCAATGGCCGGCTGCAGGGACGTATGAACTCTGTGTCGATGCCTCGAACCAATGCGTCAGTGTCTTCGAGAATCCACCGCAGACCTGTATCACCATAGAAGTGTATGATGTGACACCCGAGGATCCCGATCCGGTTACGATCTGTGAGGATGAGACCTACAACTACAACGGTGTCGATTATGCGCCAGGAGTGCATGAGGTCAATGTACCCACCGCCCAGGGTTGTGATTCCATGGTCATGCTGACCGTGAATCCGGTCCTGAATGTGGAAAATGACCTGGGATCGTTCTATGTCTGCGAATCAGGTGGAACCATCACGGTTGCCGGAAATATCTATTCGGCTGCGGATCAGGGGCCTCACGAAGTCGTCATGTCCCAATTTGCCCCTCCCAATTGCGATAGTACCCTGTTATTTGAGATCGTCCCGATCGTGGTTGATCCTTATGTTGATGAACCACTGGAGCTGGGCTGTGGAATTTTTGAGGTCACCCTGGACGGATCCAATTCGCAATACCAGCCTCAGGATGTCGACGTGACGTATCAATGGACGGCAAGCAATGGCGGAGTGTTAGGTACTCCTTCTGATCAATCAACGATGATCGTGGACCAGGCAGGTACCTATTGCATGTATCTGACAGCAACCGACCCTAACGGGATCACCTCTTGTGTGGATTCATTCTGTGTAACGGTCATCCAGAATGTCGTCCCGGATATCAGTGCCATTACGGACACCATCACCTGTCTGAATCCGACAGCGACACTGGTCGGGATGACCATGATCCCCAATCCATCCTATGAATGGAATGATCCAAACGGGTTCTACCTCGGGAATACACCCACCATTCAGACTGTGGAGCCCGGAATACACACGTTTATTGTGACGGATGATAAGGGTTGTTCCAACCTGATCGAAGTAGAAGTGCCCTCAGATATTCAGATACCGGATATTTCAGCAGCGGCAAATGACAGCTTGGACTGCAAGATCACCACGGTTCAATTGAACGGAAACTCCTTTACACCGGGCACGACCTTCCAATGGAAGAACAGTGCAGGTGATACCCTGTCCAATACGAAAAATGCGACTACCCAGGACTCTGGCCTCTATACCTTTTATGTAGTTGCCCCCAATGGTTGTGAGGACTCCTTATCCGTATATGTCGATCAGGATGTTACCGAGCCCATTCCTACGGCTTCGACAGACACCCTGACCTGTCTCCTGCCCATGCCTCCCCTGGATGGAGGTAGCGACTTGCCGAACGGGATCTACCAATGGACCGGTCCCAACGGGTTTACCAGCAACATGGAGGATGACAATGCTCCGGAAGGGGGCGATTATACGCTGACGGTGACCAATCCGGACAATGGATGTACAGCAGATACAACCATTACAGTTGAAATCGATATCGTGCCTCCTGATGTTTCTGCGCTGGGGGATACCCTGGATTGTATCATCACCACCATTGCCCTGGTGGGTAATTCAAATACACCCGGTGCGACCTATCAATGGTTTGACCCGGCCATGGCACCGCTGGCGACCACGCCGTCGATCAATGTGTCCAATCCGGGCATATACACCCTGACCGTAACGGGACCGAATGGCTGCACGCAAACAACGACAGCCGAGGCTGTCCTGAATGCTCAGATCCCGGACATCAATATTGTCCAGACGGATGATACGATCACCTGCCTGGTGCCAGCCATTGACCTGACCGGAAGCTCAAGTGTCAATGTTACCTATGCCTGGACAGATGGGAACAATCAACCTGTCGGTTCCAACCCGTTGCTCAATGTGACCAATGCCGGGTCCTATACCCTGGTCATTACGGCCGCAAATGGCTGTACAAATACCCAAACCGTAGATATTGGCGAGGATCTTGCCGTGCCCGTGATCGACAATGTTGCCGGAGGTGTCATCGATTGTGCCACGGATAGTATTCAGTTGTCTGCGACATCTTCTACACCCGGAGTCAGCTATCAATGGTTTAATTCAGGCGGCGTACCCCTGGCCCCTGGTCCCATGCCGTTTACAAAGGCCACGGGGACATTCACGCTTGTCGTGACCGCCTATAATGGTTGTACATCTTCCATGACGGCGACTGTGACCAGCTCTCCGGATAAGCCACAAAATGTCGTGGCTACAACCTCCGGACCGATCACATGTGCCGTGCAGAATGTCAACATCAATGTGACCAGTTCGACCCCCGGATTGACTTACTCCTGGTCGGGTCCTGCCGGATTTAACAGCTCAATGGCCATGAATACGGTCGGCCTCAACGGCAACTATTCCGTGACAGTGACAGACCCCACCAATGGCTGTACGGAAGAAAGTGCTGTTTCTGTTCCGATCGATACCATTCATCCCGTGCTCACACCGACGGGTGATCTGATTACCTGTGCCAATCCTTCGGCGGATATCTCGGTATCCTCCGTTCCGAATACAGTCAACTATGCCTGGACAGATCCGGGGAATGCACCGGTTGGTGGGAACACCTCCTCACTGACGGTATCCACATCCGGGACCTATAATGTGGCGGTCACCAACCCGGTCAATGGATGCGTGAGCACTGTGCCGGTTGTCGTGACACAGAACACCACGCAACCCAATCTCGGCCTGCTGTCATCTACAACAATCACCTGTACCAATCCAACAGCAACGATCAATGCCACTTCATCTACAGTGGTGACGTTCAGCTGGACCGGCCCTGGTATTGATGCGACCAATATGACCGTCGAAGATCCCATGGTCACGGTGCCTGGTCAATACACAGTGGTGGTCACCGACCCGGTCAATGGCTGTACCAATACCCAATCCATACCAGTCGTGGAAGACAAGGTGGATCCACAGGTGAGTATCAACGGTGGACTGATCGATTGTACGACACCGACCATGACCATTACCGGTACGATCAACCCTACCAACAGTGTTGCACTGGAGTGGCAGCTCAATGGCACCACCCTGCCTGGAAATACGCCATCTATCCAGGCCAGTCAACCCGGAACGTATACCCTGATCGTGACCAATCAGCTGAATGGTTGTGTTTCTCAGGATACAGCAGAGGTGGTTCTGGATGACCAGACCCCGGATGTGACGGCCTCTGGCGGAACATTGACCTGCCTGGTACCTGATATCGATGTGATCGCATCCTCCACCACACCTGGTGTGACCTACAGCTGGACCGGTCCCAATGGATTTACCGGAACGAATGCGATTGAAAATGTCAGTGATGCCGGAATCTATACGGTTGTCGTAACGGCACCGAACGGATGTACAAATTCGACCACCGCTGAGGTCCTGGAAGAAAAAGATTTCCCCACGGCCGTAGCGGCATCCAGCAATATCATCGACTGTACCAATCAGTCTACAACCCTGTCATCGACAGGATCCAGTACAGGTACTGACTATACCTATTCCTGGACGGATCCATCAGGCAGTTTCCTGTCCAGTGCGTCCTCCATTCCGAATGTCACGCTGGTCGGGACCTATACCCTGACCATCACCAATGTGATCAGTGGATGTACAGCGGAGGCGACGGTGGAGGTAGAAGATAATCAGAACCTGCCGACAGGCCTGGATGTAGAATTGTCTGATCCACGATGCTTCGGCTTCAAGGATGGATATATTTCTGTCCTGGGTGTGACAGGAGGAACGCCTGATTTCCTGTACAGCCTGAATGGCGGACCGTTTACACCCAACCCGCAGTTCTCTGGTCTGGGAGAAGGCAGTTATACCATTACGGTCCAGGATGCAGCAGGTTGTATCTATACCGCACCGGCATTTGACCTGGAAGAACCCGATCAACTGTTGGTCGAACTGGGAGAAGACTTCATTCTGCAGTGGGGCAGGGATACCTTCCTCTATGCGTTGATCTCACCCCCCAATGCGCTTTTGGAATCCATTACCTGGACACCGACAGGCGTGGATACCACCTTTAATAACAATGAGATCCTGATCAAGCCATTCAACCAGACCCTTTACGGGGTGACGGTTGTGGATTCGGCGGGTTGTCGGGCAGAAGACCAGATCCTGGTTCTTGTAGAGAAGCGCCGTCCGATCTTTATTCCGACAGCCTTCAATCCGAGTGGCGAACAGAATACCCGGTTCTACGTCCAGAGCGGACAGGGGATCACGGAGATCGAAAAGATGGAAGTCTTCAACCGCTGGGGCGAACGGGTCTGGGTCAATGAAGGATTCCAGCCGAATGATCCGGCACAGGGTTGGGATGGCATGATCCGGGGCGAACCGGCGAATCCGGAAGTGTTTGTCTACTATGCCAAGATCCTGTTTGATGATGGTGTGACCATCCTGTACAAGGGTGATGTCACGTTGATGCGCTAGCAGATAGACCAGAAAACCAGTCTGAACCGGGCTGCAGGGATCCTTCCCTGCAGCCCGGTTTGCGTGAGGAAGCCAGGGATCACCCGATGGGTTGAAGGGACTTGCACGGAATCCTGATTTTCGGAATCAGCAAATTCCTTGCATCTTGGGATTGGAAACAGGTAACCGTGAAAATTCTACTCGTCGAAGATCAGGTCAGGATCATGCAATCCGTTCGCAGGGGATTGGAGGCTGAAGGGTTTCTGGTGGTTTGTGCCACGAATGGCCTGGAAGGGTATGAGTCAGCCTGCTCGGAACATTTTGATCTGGTGATTTCAGATGTCATGATGCCGCGGATGACAGGAGTGGAGATGGTTACCCGATTGCGGACGGAACAATACGGTGTCCCTATCCTCTTGCTCACGGGGTTGGGTGAGGTGGACCAGAAGATCGCTGGTTTGGAGGCCGGGGCAGACGACTACCTGACCAAACCCTTCGACATGGGAGAATTGATCGCGAGAGTTCATGCCCTGGTTCGCCGGAGCCGTGGTGAACACAGCCGTTACGCCGCTCTCCAGGTCGGTGACCTGGAGTTGGATCCACAAGCCCGTACCTGCATACGTGGAGGGGTATCCATCCAGTTGACCCCAAAAGAATTTGATCTGCTTCTGTACCTGGTTCGGCATGCCGGCCGCGTCGTTTCAAAGAAAGAGATTGCCGAAGAGGTTTGGGATATCCATTTTGATTCTGGTACCAATGTGATTGAGGTGTACATGAGCTACCTGCGCAACAAGGTTGACAAACCTTTTACCTCCCCGTTGATCCACACCTCTTTCGGTGCGGGGTATGTCCTGCGTCAGGCAGATGAACCCGCCTGAATCCTGCACAGGCAACCGAATCCTAACTTTCTCCGTATATATCTGCAGCTGAAGGGTCCGTGTCCCTCCTACTTTATTCGTGCCCCGGACCTGACCAAGCAGATTGACTATGGGATATTCCCAGAAAAAGAGCCTTTTGCGGTTCCTGCTCATCGTAGTGGGGGTATTGGGTATTGCCTTTCTGTCGATCTATTTTCTATTCCAGCTGGACCTCGAACGGGAATTCGAACAGAAATTGCAGGCCAGGATTGACCTGGCGGCGAGTATGATCTCCCGCAACCAGTTTCCCACGCAACCGCCATCCTTTATTGACGAGGGAAACCCGTTGAGTCTGACCTATGCTTACCAGGAGAATGTGACGGCCTACGACCTCCAGGGCAACCGGGTCTTTGCCCTCAACCCCAGTCCCGCAGGCCTGGATCCCGAATTATTGAACATGATCCGCCTGTACGGCGAATACCGGTTTGAACATGAGCATTATGAAGCGCTCGGCGTCCTGTGGTCGAATGAGATCGGCGGACAATATATCCTCATTGCAGAGGCCATTCCCGACCAGGGAAACCTATTCAATCTGTTGATCATCCTGTCCGTTGTGTTTATCTGCCTGGTCGCCATGATCCTGGCGGGTGGATGGTTCTTTGCAGAACGCACCTTGAGCTCGGTCACCGACCTGTCTGTGCAGTTGCAGGGACTGGCACCCACGGACCTGGGACGACGTTTGTCCATGGACCATCAGCGTAAGGAGCTGGACGGCCTGGTCCAGACCTTCAATGGCTTATTGGATCGGATCCAGGATGCTTTTCGGGTGCAAAAGCTGTTCCTGGCCAATATGGCGCATGAGATGCGCAATCCATTGCAGGGAATGATGACGGATATCCAACGGGTCACAGAACGGGGTTGCCCGGAAGAAGAGCGACAGCAGGTGTTGAAAGCGGTGCTGGCCGATATCCGCGAATTGAATGATGTAGCCGATAAACTGATGGTCCTGGCGCAGCAGGAATCCGAGCAATCTGTCATCCTTTTTCTGCCATTTCGGATCGATGAACTGATCTGGCAAGCCCGTGCCGCCCTAGTCAAGGCCAATCCGCATTATCAGGTATTATTTGAGATTTCAAACCTGCCCACCCACGAGGAAGGTATGATCGTCAGAGGCAATGAGCTGTTGATCAAAACGGCTTTGCTCAACCTGATGGATAATGGCTGCAAGTTCAGTCCGGATCATCGTGTTCACATCCGTCTGGGTTTTCGTGTGGACGGGTGTGCTGAGATCGCGATCAGTGACCATGGTCCTGGAATTCCGGATGCAGAGAAGGGTCAAATTTTTCAGCCGTTTTACAGAAGCGATCAGACGGCCCACATCCGCGGCTCAGGTGTTGGCCTGGCACTGGTAGAAGGTATCCTTAAGTTGCATCATGTCCGACTGTCCATCCAGGATCAGGAGGGGGGCGGAACGACCTTTCTGCTGACCTTCCCCGCAGAACTGGACCAGAAGCTGCCTGTCTGATCCGGAATGTGGAACAGGATTCCAATGGACTGGAAGGATAGGGATTCCGTGTGGTGCGATGTACCTTTGCGCCCGTATGGAACAACTGGATAAAGAGATCGCCATCCGGCGCACATTTGCCATCGTATCCCACCCGGATGCGGGTAAAACGACCCTGACCGAAAAGCTCCTCCTCTTTGGCGGGGCCATCCAGGAGGCGGGTGCTGTCAAATCGAACAAGATCAAGAAGACCACCACCTCCGACTTTATGGAGATCGAAAAGCAACGGGGGATCTCCGTGGCTACTTCTGTGATGGCTTTTGAATATCGCGATCTCAAGATCAATATCCTGGATACACCGGGTCACAAGGATTTTGCCGAGGATACCTATCGGACCTTGACAGCGGTGGACAGCGTGATCGTGGTGATTGATGTCGCGAAGGGAGTAGAGGAACAGACCGAGCGCCTGGTGGAAGTGTGTCGGATGCGTCAGACACCCATCATTGTCTTTATCAATAAACTGGACCGTGAAGGCCTGGATGGATTTGACCTGCTCGATGAGATCGAAGCCAAGCTCAAGCTGAAGGTGACGCCCCTGTCATGGCCGGCGGGCATGGGCCAGCGATTCAAAGGAGTATACAGCCTCTATAAGCAGAACCTCATCCTGTTTCGCCCGCACAGTAAACAGACGGATGATGTGGTCGAGATCAGCAGTTTGGACGACCCGGCCCTGGATCAACATGTAGGCCCGGCACTCGCCAACGAGTTGCGTGAAGAAACGGAGATAATCGAAACGGTCTATCCGGCCTTTGACCGCCAGGAGTATCTGGCCGGCCATGTCAGCCCGGTGTTTTTCGGTTCTGCTGTCAACAACTTCGGCGTACGCGAACTCCTGGATTGTTTTGTCGAGATCGCACCACCCCCACTGCCTCGTATCACCGAAGAGCGACTGGTCAAACCCAATGAGGATGTGTTCACCGGATTCGTGTTCAAGATCCATGCGAACATCGACCCCCGTCACCGGGATCGCATTGCCTTCCTGCGGATCTGCTCTGGTAAGTTTGAGCGCAATACCCCCTATTTCCATGTCCGGCAGGGACGCCCCCTGCGCTTTTCCAATCCCACCTCCTTTATGGCTTCCAAGAAGGAGATCGTCGATGAGGCCTTTCCGGGGGATGTCATTGGTCTGTATGACAGTGGCAATTTCAAGATCGGGGATGTGCTGACCACCGGGGAGGAGCTGCATTTTAAAGGGATGCCCAATTTCAGCCCGGAGATCTTCCGCTATGTCAACAATGAGGACCCCCTCAAATCCAAGCAATTTGTCAAAGGCCTGGACCAGCTCATGGATGAGGGGGTCGCACAGCTGTTCACCCGGGAGATGGACGGTCGTAAAATTATCGGGGTCGTGGGCAACCTGCAACTGGACGTGATCCAGTATCGCCTCGAGCATGAATATACGGCCCGGGTATCCTATGAGCCCACCAACTTCTACAAGGCTTGCTGGGTGACGTGTGATGACAAGAAGGCCATGGCGGACTTTGAGAACCGGCGAGGACGCGACCTGGCCCGGGATACGGATGACCGGCTGGTCTTCCTGGCCGAATCACCCTGGATGCTCAAAATGGCCCAGGATAATCACCCGGAAGTGGAGTTTCATTTTACCAGCGAGTTCTAGATGGTCAATGCCTGGCCTCGCGAAAGTGAATTGAGTCTCGTTTCTGGAGGAGAACTTCCGTATTGCTCATGACGGGCATCCGTGGTCGGACATTCGTTGCGGTTCATTCGAAAAGATCGAAACCACCACTATGAAATATCTCTTGCTGCTGAGTCTGTCCCTCGGACAATTCTTGTCGGCCTTTGGCCAATTTGAGGCGATTCCTTCACCGACAAATCAACACCTGCGAGATGTCCTTTTTGTCAATCCCTCTCTGGCGGTTGCAGTGGGGGACTCAGGTGTCATCATCCGCACAACTGACGGAGGCCAAACCTGGGACCTGGTTTTGGAAGCTGACCAGGAGTCCTTTGTCAAGGTGGACTTTTTTAATCAATTGGATGGAATTGCAATCGGATCCAACATCTTTCTGACTTCAGATGCTGGAAAGACCTGGACCAGCCAGAACCAGCCTGGATATTTTGTGGATGTGGAGGCATTGCCCAACTCGGTTTGTCTCGTCAGTTCACCTGAAAGTGGACTCTGGCGTTCAACTGATCAGGGCAAGACCTGGGATGTGCTTCTGGATGAAACCAAAGGTGCCGGGATCACCCATATGTCATTCATTGGCAGCATGAATGGATATGCCCTTCAATCCGGACAAGGTGGTGGCACAATGAGTACTATACATACGAGTGATGGCGGCGTCTCCTGGGATACCATAGAAGCACAAAGTGGGCAGGATAACACCATTCTGGAAGCCCTCGAATTTGTCAACGGAAATGTCGGTTTTCGAGCCGGATGGTATAATGGCCATTTGACTCGTACAGAAGATGGTGCGGTCAATTGGACACCGGTAACATATACCGACCCAATTATTCAAGGTCAATGGTATGATGTTCATCCCGTTTCGGCAGATATCGCCTTTGTGTGTGGCTGGTATGGATCCATTGCCAAAACGACGGATGGTGGACTCACCTGGTTTCCCCTTGAATCAGGCGCTTCCAGCACAACCAGTTTGTATGGCATCCATTTTATACACCAGTATTTGGGCTGTGCAGTGGGGTATGGTGGGGCGATCGTACGGACGACGAATGGCGGGGGAACTGTCCAGACTGAAAACCCGCCATCGAATAACCAGATCAGCATCCATCCCAATCCGGCCACAGATCAGGTTTACCTGATTCCGAAAGACGAAGTCACTCTCTTGGATCTGGAGGTATGGGATGCTCGCGGTCTTTCCGTGATGATAATGGAAGCGGCAGAACCATTTGATGTCAGTTCATTGCCCAATGGTTGGTACCTTTTAAAGATCAATACCTCTCGGGGATTGGTAACTGAAAAATTACTTATCCAACGATAGACTCGTGGATCTGGAAAGCCGTGATGTGACCATGCCTCGGATTGTAGAGTTTTTCGGATTATTGCAAGCATGATCATCCACGCTCCTTTTTCCTCCGATCAGCTGGTGGCTTGTGAAAGCACCCGTCTTGGTGGGGTCAGTCAGCCTCCGTTCAACTCCCGCAACCTGGGCCCCTACACGACAGATGACCCAGGGGCTATTGAGGAGAATTTCCGGATCCATTGTCAGGAGCTCGGGATTCATCCAGAACGTCTGGCCCTGTCCAGACAGATTCATGGCGATACTGTAAAGATCATTCATGAGCGCGGTCGATATGAAGGGTTTGACGCCATGGTCACCGATCAAAAGGATGTCTACCTCGGTGTCGGTACCGCAGATTGTTGTGCCATCCTGATCCATGATCCAGTTCACCAGGCCATCGGGGCCGTCCACGCGGGCTGGCGGGGTGCTGCGCTCGGCATCCTCCCGAAGACCCTCGCGACCATGCAGGATCACTATCAATCGGATCCATCTGATATGTGGGTGTACCTCAGCACCAGCATCGGCTGGACCCATTATGAAGTGGGTGAAGAGGTTGCCGATCAGTTTCCGGATGTATTCCTGCGGCCGGGACCACAGGAAGACAAGTATTTCCTGGACGTAAAGGGATTCGTTTTTGCCCAGGCCCTGGCCTCGGGGATTCCCCAGGACCGGGTCACCGGATCAAGTCGATGTTCCTACGCAGATGCCGACTTGTTCTATTCCTACAGGCGGGACGGGGCGCAAAGTGGTCGAATGCTCAGTTTGATTGGCATGCGCTGATAAATTGCCCGGATGATCCGATGAAGGATCCTTTCCGAGTCTGTATGTTTAACAATTCACGTAAGTTCGCTCACCATGGATATACTCAAAGAGATACATACCTATACACTGGATATTTATTCCGGAGGCACCAATAGCAAAGGATATGAATATCGGTCAGTGATCGGACTTTATGCACCTGATGGATCTGCCATCGGTGGCATTTACTTTCATCGGGATATGACCACCATACCGGACGGTGATGTTCAGGATCCCTCGGGATATGTATGGTGTCATTATTCCTGGAATGAATATGCGGCCATCATGGATATGTTGCGCAACGAGCGGCCAGTATTTCTGCGATATCTCGACTCGTGGTCAATGGCCAGTCTGACGACGTCGCCCGAACCTGTTGGTGAGGGAGAATGAGGGGACTGATGCATAAGGATATTTTCAGAACAATTTTATCTGGACTGATCGTCTGCTTGATGGCCCTCACAGCCAGTGCCCAGCGAGAATACCTGCATGTATTCGACCAGGTCAATGTCAACTATCAGTATTTCGGGTATGCCAAAATGGCTCCATCGCCCGACGGGGGTTGGACTGTAGCGGAGTGTGATTCGGCGACCAGGGTTGTCCGGGTGATCCACTTTGATGCCTGTGGGGATCTGGCCTGGGCAAAAACGCTCGACTATCCGTTGTCGTTCCGTCCGTACAGAGTCAGTGATGTGATCGTCGACAGTGTCGGCCAGATACTTTTGGGTACCATGCATTTTGGCGGAAATCAAAGTGTCTTCCATCTGGTCCGCCTGGATGCAGAGGGCGAGATCATCTGGACCAGGGCCTGGGGAGCGACGGATCTCGCGCATGGGGTTTTCAAGATGGGATGGTTGCCGGGAAACAGAATCTTCATCGTGGGCTGGTGCAACCCCATTGGCGTGGTTTCCGACATGATCGGCATCCTCAATGATGACGGCGATCTCCTGAGTTTGCGCCGGTATTACACCTCGGTCATCGGGTATCTGACCGTGGCGATTCCCTTGAAAAACGGCCATATTTTAATGCGAAGAGGTGACCGGCTATATGAGGTTGATCCGGATAATGGGCAAGTCGTCTGGAAGACCTGGCAGATCGCGCCATTGTACAACAGCGTGGTCCCCGTAGAGCTTGACAGTGGATTCCTGCTCCTGGGTCAATTCGCGAACAGTAACCAGCTGTATTCTGCCGTCCCGGTCTTTTTCGACCACCAGGGGCAATTCCTTTCCCGGGGGGAAATGTTTCGGGCCAATGGAGGCGCACTCAGCAATGTAGAGAATCTGCAGATCCGGCGAGTTGAACCGCTGCCCAATGGACATTTTGTGACGGTGACCACCGATTCGCTGAGTAAGGGATACCTGTCAGTAGTCGTTATTGATGAGCTGGGGAGCCTGGTTAAACAGGTGTATATCAACCCGGATCCGGGTCAGACCCGGCTGTTGAATCACGATTTCAGTCTGTTGCCCAATGGCCGGCTGGCCATTGCTGCCAATCTGAACGGGAAGCTCGCCATGGTCTATCTGGATCTGGACGAGCCGATGGTGTGTGGTTCGAAGACGGTTTTGCAACCCGTTCCCTATTCGACCAGTGGGTACAGTACCGAGCTGCCCATGCAGCCAGAAGAGTATGTTTTACAGGAGGTCGTGATTGAGGTGGATGTGAACGACTTTGATCCGGGTTTGCAGGCGATCTGTGATGATCCCTTCATGCTCCCGGATCGGGATACCCTGCTGGAAGGTTGCCTCGGCGATACCCTTTGGGCGGATGCTTCATTCCCGCAAGCCACTGCGTGGGCCTGGGAAAGTGGGGCGACCAGCTCATCAGTGCCGTTGCTGGTTGGTAAGGAGGGACGCGTTCGGGTGTCGGTCGGGTGCCAGTATTTTAATGCTACGTTCCTGACTCGAGAGAAAGAGGATTGCCCCTGTCCGGTTGACTTTCCCAATGTATTTACCCCGAACGGAGATGGCACGAATGATGTTTTCGGCCCGGTGGCGACCTGTTCCATCCTGGATTATCGATTGCGGGTCTACAGCCGATGGGGGAAACTGGTGTTCTCGTCCAGCGATCCGCAAGAGGGCTGGGATGGCCAGTACCAGGGGCAGGATCTTCCTTCAGACATGTATGGCTATCAGGTTGAATACCGAACAACAGAAGAGGGTGAACCACAATTTCTTCGTGGAGAGATCACCCTGGTCAGATAGGCAGCCACAAAAAAAGGCGGCACCGCAACTGCGATGCCGCCATGGGCTCATGAGACAAAGGTTCTTAATGGATGATGATCCTGCCGCTGTGTAAGGCTTGTCCGTCACCCTGGATGATATAGAAGTAGATACCCTCCTGCAGACCTGTCCGACTCAGCAGATAGGCGGGGCCATCAAACTGATCCTGGCGGACCGTTCGTCCCATCGCATCAAAGAGCTGGAATCGCAGATCGGTATGCCATGTCCCCTCCAGCTGAAACTGTACATCCACGCTGGACGGATTTGGAAAGACCTTGAGGACGCCGGCACCCGGTTGTGGGTCTGCCAGATCACTGATGACTTCGATGAAGTCTTCTCCGATGGTATGGACCACGGTATTGGTAAGAATCGGATCATTCTGGTCGAAGTAGATGGCTGCGCGATTCTCAATACTGGAGCCAATGGCCAGATCGGCCTGCTGGTCAATGGTGAATTTGACATAGCCATGAGAGCCATCTTCATTGACACTTTCCTGTGGCAGGAAGATGGGGTCAAATGTAAATCGGATGATATGGCCCTGGAGCAGCTCAAACTGGTATTTGTGGCTGGAAGACCCGGTACGGATGCTCAGCGGATCCAGCAGGGCGGACAAGGTGTCCAGCAATACGACTCGAAACGCGGTATCCGTTCCGGTGTTCTGGAACTGCAGCAGGTATTCGATCTGGGTATTCTGCTCAATGTAGTGGGATGACCCGTATCCTGTTGGATAGGCGGACTTTGCATTGGGATCGAAGGAAGAGATATTGGGCTGGCAGTCATTGGCTATGAATGGACTGGGGTTTTCGATCGGGAAGGCATTTTCCTGCCCACCGCCATACTGTTCTTCGCAACCTCTGACCGTGACCGCAACATCACCGGGGAACGGGTGGTTGGGTTCCTGCTCTGCCTCCAGGCGCCAGGTATTTCCATTGGACGGGATCGGTGGCAGGTCCAGGGTTTCACTGGCATTCAACTCGAATTCATCCTGCATGAACATAATGACGTCTTCAACGATGGTGTACCCCAGCGGGCCGGCCATATTCCCCTCACCGGAATTCCGGATCTGCAGGTAGATACTGTCCTGGTCGCAATAGCCGGAGACCTCGATGTTGGCGCCTGACCATTCAGGGGAAGGCGGGCACAGGGTGTCGGGATAGAAATAGACATCTGAACAATGGGTAAAGCCGAGGGGGGCATTACAGCTGACATTGCAATCCAGAGTCACCTGACCACTGAATCCGGGCTCCAGGTCTCCCAATTCGATGGCGAATCGGTTATTCCCGAGCGAGGTGGCCTGGATGGAGCTGCCGGTCAATTCAAGATAACTGTCCAGGGTAACCTCCAGGGCGGCATCCGGGATGATCGATGCACTGTAGTTGGTATAGTTCACCGTGTAGATGTTCGCATCGCAACGACGCAAGAAGGGTGCGGACATCTCCACTTCGACGATCGGACAGTCAGCATTCAGGGCGACCGGGATATTCTGTTCTCCCGGATCATTCTGGGCACAGGGGACCTCCCAGGTGGTTTGACAACCCTGACCATAAGAGAAAGGCACATTCAGGCTGACCTCGAGCAGAAGATCTGTCGGGCAAATGCCTTCAAAGTGATAGGTGCCGTCCGCCTCGGTAGTATCGGTATAGATGGTCCCGCTGAACAGTCCGATCGCCTTGACCGGCCATCCGGCGAGCAGGGGCTCGCCCGGGTCCATGGTGCAATTGGAAAGGGTGTCCACATAGACCTGGCCGGAAGCGGAGAGTAATAAAGTGTCTGTGTCGTTCAGTACGATGGTCTGGACATAGCTGTATTTGCCGCTGATCGGGCCCAGAGCAATGGTGGGCAGGCCATTTTCCAGTAAATAGATCGAATCCAGGGAGCAGAGGGTGAGATACCCGTCTCCCGGTTCGCCATTGTTGTCGAGGTCAAGCCGGGGAAGTTCTATGCGCAGATCCTCACTGATGTCTGAGCAGGGGTCATTGATGAACCAGGTGCGGATCACCAGGTCGGTGGTATCATCGCAGGTCAGGTCGATCAGACTGTCGACGTATGTGGCCGACAGGAGATCGCCATTGACCAGGAGGAAAAGGCTATCCGACTGGGGGGCTCCCGGTGCAGGATCAGAAGGGATGATCAGTTCCAGGCCATAGATGATCTCAATAGATTGATAGACCGTATCTGAAATGTTCAGGGCCAGGTCTGTCGAGAAGAAGGATCGAATCACCTCAACAGGTCGGTTGCAGCTGTCAATAACCACTTCTATACCCGGGATGGTGACAGTCGGTCCGCAATAATCATAACTGACAGCTGCGCCGAAGAGGAGGTCCAGTTGGAGGAAATCATTCAGATCGACTCCGAGTTCGCTCCAGGCCGATCCGGAGATCAAAGTATCGCCGGGGGCCGTGCAAGAAGGGGGTGTCAGATCGGGAAAGCAGGAGGGGGCGATGATCTCCACCTCGGTAAAGCAGACATTGGTATTTCCGGCCTCGTCCGCCACCCAGAGGATGACCGGGCTGTAGGTGCCCACAGCCGTAAATTCCAGTTGAGTGGCCACTGGCATGGAAGGTGAGGGCATGGCGGCCAACTCAAGCGAGAAGGAGAGGTCAGCCATTGCAGAGCAATTGTCATGACTTCCATCATTGACCTCAAGGGCGGTCAGTATGGTCAGGTCCTGGCTGTCCTGGCTCAGGGGCAATGTAAACGCAGCATCACAAACGGCTACCGGGGGGATGAGTTCGTTTGTGCAGTCGAGGAGGACTTCAAGGGTACACCAACAGGCATCCAGTGTATTGATATCGGTTACCTGTACAATGTGAATACCTGCATGAGCATCAGTCAGAATCAAGGTGTCCTCCTGAGAGGAAGGGGGGTCGAGTTGCAGCTCGAAATCGAGGAAGCAATACCCGGATCCTTCCAGGATATTTGCGGCTGTCAGCGCGAGGGACCCACCGACCTCCAGTTCTACTTCGAGATTCGCGATACAGACCGGAAGCGGATTCACGCCCTGGCAGTCATCCAGGACCAGCACTTCCGTCAGGCACAGACCCGCATTCCCGGATTCATCGATGGCCCACAAGGTGACGAGTTGCAGCCCGGCATCCTGGGCACCAAATGTGATGCTGGTCGTCAGTGGTGGATCCTGCGAGCCAACCCCGGCTTCGATGCGAAAGAGCAGGTCAGCTGAAGCAGTACAATTATCTGTGCACCCGCCGTCCAGATCGGTAGCTTCGATAGTTACCATCTGATTTGCGTCCAGGTTGACTTCCAGGCCGGCAGCACAGGCCATGGTCGGAGGCAGGATGTCGGGGTTGCATTGGCCGAAAGAAGGTATGGCTGTGCCAATGACCATTACGAGACTGATCCAAAGGCTGAGAAGCTTGTTCATGGGTGATCGTTTCAATAGGTCAGGTAAAATAGGAATTGCATTGTTGAGGGACTTCATTCCTGTCCTGATCGGGTGTCTTGAAAGTGCCTGTCTTGCGATATTCAGGGTGGATATAGATGATGTGTTGTTCATGGTATTCGATCTACTTTGTTTCATGTCTTCCTTTCACCTTACAAATATGGGCGTGTGGATCCTGAAGTACAAAGACAAAAAACCATGTTTGTAGAGCTTTTTATGGTATTAAATATTGAATAGACCTGTATTTATTGATGATAAATTATAGATTGTAGAGTTAAACATGGTCAAATTCATCAATCTACTACGTTTTTAGGGCGAAGAATACCATGATTGACCCATGATCGGCCTGTTTATAGGGCTTCAAACGAAGGTTGAGCTACGATGCATATTGAAGAAAGCACGCTTATTTCCCTGATCAGGGCGTTTCCCCAGGCGGAATACCGGGAAATCCGAAAGTTCCTGTGTTCGCCCTATTTCACAACGCGGAATGACATGCTGCCGCTTTTTGATCGGATCGTGGATCGACCTGTAGAGAGCAAGGCCACTCTCTGGTCGGACCTCTTTCCTGAGCGACCCTTTGATGACCAGCGATTGCGTCTGTTGATGAGCTATCTGCACAAACTCCTGGAGACCTACCTCTCCCTGTCTGAATGGGCCCGGGATGACGTCGAACAGGCCACTTTATTGGCAGTGGGATATCGCAAACGGGGATTGAATGACCAGTATAGGCGAGCCAGGGCCAGTGCTGAAAAGAGGATCACAAAACAGCCACAACGGGATGCGGCATATCATGCTATCCGATTCCGGTTGATGTGGGAGGAGTATGAGCTTCTCACCGTTCGCAATCCTACAGATTCTGCCTCATTTCAGGAAATGGTCCAACATGCGGATGCGGCATATCTGTCCAACCGGTTGCGATTGATCTGTATAGCCTATGCCCAGCGTCAGGTGTACAGGACCTCTCTGGACACCCTGGACCTGCCGGAGATCGTGGCCCTGGCAGAGCGGCCGGAATGGGAACACACGCCGGCAGTCAGTCTTTACCTGGCGTGTTACAGGATGTTGCGCCAACCCGAAGAGGTCGCCTTTTTTCATGCGTTTACCAGCATGCTCAGATCGGTCCAACCGGTATTTGACGATCATGAGATGAGAGGGTTGTACCTGCAGGCGATCAATTATTGCATCCGTCGCTTGAACAGTGGGGAAGATCATTTTTTCCAGGAGGTCCTATTGCTTTACAAGTCGGCTTTGGCTGAGGAGTACTTGCTGGAACAGGGCATTCTTTCCCGCTTCGCCTACCACAATATCGTAGCAGCAGCCCTGCATGTCGGGGAACTGGAATGGGTCAACTCCTTTATTCACACATATAAAGGACAGTTGGAGCGAAAATATCGGGAAAGCTCCTTCAGTTTCAATCTGGCTCGACTGGAATATGAACGCAAGCACTATGATGCTGTCCTGGAATTGCTTCAGCGGGCCAACTACAGGGATCCCCTGCTCAATCTGGCTGCCCGGACACTCCTGTTAAAGACCTGGTTTGCACTCGGGGAATACGAATTGCTGCAATCGCATCTGGAGGCGATGCGGAGTTATGTGCAACGGAAGCGGGTGATCGGGTACCACAAGGCCAACTACCTCAATATCGTGCGATATGCAGATCGCATCCTCAAGGTTCGCCTGGATGATGAAGTGGCGGTGGCCGCTCTCCGGCAGGCGATCAAGGATGAAGAGGTACTGACGGAAAAGGATTGGTTGTTGTCCTGCCTGGAAGACGGGCATTAAGCTGATCGCAATGCCTGGTCAAGGGCGGCGGCCATCCGTTCTGCAGCCGGCGGGTAGTTGCGCAACCAGAGTTCGGGCTCGATCAGCTCCAGTTCGGACAGGCATATCTGTCCCTGGTTGTTCCGTAAGATATCCACCCGGGCATAAACCGGCTCGGACTGGCAGAGGGATACCGCCTGTTCGGCAAACTGGACCTCATCTGCCGTGGGTTGACAGTCATGGACGCTTCCTCCGAAATCATCCTGGACTCGGAAGTCTCCCGGTTTGGCCTTTTTCAGGATGGCATGGCTGTATTGGCCTCCGATGACCATCAGGGAGATCTCGCCCTCCGTCAGGATGCGTTGCTGGAACTCCTGGAGGAGCATGGACTCCTCGGAGATCAGTTTGCGGTAGATCTCCTCATGGTCCTTGATGGTATCGGTGTTCACCCGGTAGGTGTGTCGGGCAGCACCGGAAATGGCCGGCTTCAGGATCATGTCCGGCCATTCACAGGAAGAAGCGATCTCCTGCAGAGATCGTCGATCTCCGCAGGAGATAAAACAGGTAGGAGGAATGCGCAATCCTTTTTCGGACAGATCCCTCAGGTAGTGCTTGTCCAGGTTCCACCGGATCAGTTCCAGCGGGTTGATCAAACGGGTCAGCAGACTGGTCTGGTCCAGCCACAAACTGAATTCTGAAAACCGGTTGAAATAGTCCCAGGTGGTTCTGAACACAGCACAGCGGGTTTGGGTCCAGTCAAAAGCGGGATCATCCCAGTAGGTGCGTGCCACGCGCAATCCCCGTGATTCCAGGGCGGATTGCAGAAGGGCATCATCATCCAGGATCTGCTGGATATACCAGTCGGGATCGACGGGTTGATGATAGCGTTTGTCAGTGAGCAGGGTGATGTCGAACTGTGGCATTTGACGAAGGTAGGAAGGGTAAGGTGATTGTTCCTGCGTTCCTGCCTGCCAGCCGCAGGCTGGGTTCATGATGCCAGCTTTTCCGATCCAGTGCTGATCCTTCGATCTTCCGCTTTCCGCTTTCCGACTTTGTCCTTCCCTGATGGATTGCGAAATAACGCAATCATGACTGCCGCAGGCAGTAGCGCAATCACGAAATAACGCTCTTTTTGGTATTGGGCATTGGGCGTCAGGTATTGGTTCATTCAGGCTATGATCCACTTGATTCTCATAACCTCATAACCTCCTCGACTCCTTGACAGCGGTGCTCCTATATGAGGCTAAAGCCCAATACTGCTCTAGAACAAAAACCCCCGGTTGAAACCGGGGGCTATTAAATTATTGGTGATCCCGAGGTATTGGGCATTGGGCGTCAGGTATTGGGTCATTCAGGCCATGATCCACTTGATTCTCATAACCTCATAACCTCATAACCTCCTC
>JAUIEA010000054.1 GCA_030429045.1 Bacteroidia bacterium
GTGATCATTCAATTTTTAAAAAGGACTGCTCAATTCCGATCAAAGTTAGTCAACAAAGGTCACGAATATGAATGACTGGAACATGTTTCAATCGCCGGGTGGCAGGAAAGCAATGGGTCGGACCCAGGAGGCTTCCAGCGGCCATTGGAGGGGCAGGGCAAACAGGGTAAACACACCCCCGGCAGGGATCTGGTCCAGGTGGGTCATGTTCTCGATCAACGCCATGCCAGCCTGCAGGAGGATCTGATGAACGGGGTAGGGATCATGGTCGGGACCGGGCATGTCCATACCGATCGCTTTCACAGGCAAGGCCGCCAATCGCCTGGCGAAGGCTTGCCCGAAGGATGGATGGTCACTGAAATACTGCGGTGTATCGAAATACTGGTCCCAATCCGTCCTGAAGATCAGAAAATCGATCGCACCGGAAGTCAGGGAAGCCGGCAGGGGCGCATCGATCACTGCCTGGCCACGGACATCCAGCAACATGGCGGTTCCCATCCAGTGAGACGCCGGTAATTGATCGATGGTGAGGCCTGCGGGTAAAAAATGAGCGGGTGCATCCAGGTGAGTTCCGGTGTGTGCCGTACCGCTGATCCGATGGAGGAGATACCCGTCGTCGGGCACCTGTGCCAACGGATCGAAAACCAGGGGAGGATCCCCGGGGTAGGGCATCATTTGACTCGTGAACGGGTGAGAGAGGTCTACAACGGTTTCCTCTCCGGTCAGTCGAAAATGTGCAGCCATCTCACGAAGTACGGAATACTTCCACAAAAAAGAAAAGGGCAACCTCTAGGAGGCTGCCCTTTCTGATTTCGGGTGATCCGAAATTACTTCGCAGGCATGATCTCAGCCACAACAGTCTGGAAATCCATCTGCTTGGAAGCGATAGCCGCCTTTGCTGTTTCGATCTGCTCCTTCCAGGTGGTCACTTTCGTACCGGCATCTGTCACCATGTTGGTCAGTTCGGCGATCTTGGCAGTGACGTCGCCTTCCAGCTTGCCATTGGCAAGTCCTTCTTTCAACGCATTGACTTCCTCAGCCTTGCTTGTCCAGTTGGATACGAAATCATTGATCTCAGCAGAAATGGCACCGAAAGAAGTACCGGAAGTCTGGAATGCATTGTAAGCATCCATCACCATGGTCTTCTTGTCATCCTTGATCTTCGCCATAGCCTCATCTGCGATGGCCATCGTGCTCAGACTCTGCTGGAAGTTGGCCTGCTCAGCAGATACCATTTCAGCAACCTCTGTAACAGTAGTTGTGGTCTGGTCCCACTGAGTGGTCAATGATTCAATACCGGAACGGTACTTTTCAACACTGTTGCATGCAACGAGGAACAACAGTGGAAGTGCAAAAGCGATCAGTTTCTTCATGTTCTAATTGAATTTTAGATCACAAAGGTATCTGAATAGTCAATCTGCAATCCTGTACATTCGTGAATGATTTGTTAACCATTTTCAGACCCTGATGCGGTCTGGATCCCTTTTGTTGTTCTATGTTCATTCGTCTCTACGTTACCATCCTCCTCGCCTTCCTGTCGGTCCACAATGGATGGGGACAACCATTGCCTACCCGTGCCGACTCCCTTCGCGGAAACCTGTCATCGCTTCGTTCCTGCTTTGATGTGACCCATTATGCGCTGGACATCAGGGTGGATCCCGCATCCAAATGGATATCGGGTACCTGCCTGATCGACATGAAGATCATGGCGACCACCAGGCGCTTGCAACTGGATCTGATCCGGCAACTCGCCATCGCTGAGATCCGGGATGAAAAAGGCCGGAAGCTGTCCTTTGATCGCGAGGGTGATGTAGTCTATGTCCAATGGAGACGTGAACGACAAAAAGGCGAACACGCCTCCCTGCAGATCACCTATGAAGGCCACCCGCGCGAAGCCCGCAATCCACCCTGGGATGGTGGCTTTTCGTGGAGCAAGGACAAAAAGGGCAACCCCTGGGTCGTGGTCACCTGCCAGGGCCTGGGTGCCAGTGCCTGGTGGCCGAATAAAGACCATGGGTCAGATGAACCGGATAGTATGCGCATCGCCATAACCGTTCCCCCCGGACTGATGAATGTATCCAATGGCCGGCTGGTGGAAGTGAATCCGCAAGAAGATCAATGGACTCAATATGTGTGGAAGGTTCATCATCCCATCAACAATTACAACGTGACCTTGAATGTGGGCCACTACACCCATTTTTCAGATTGGCATGTCGGTATTAACGGGGACTCGCTTTCACTCGATTACTACGTGCTGCCGGAGGATCTGGCCAGGGCCAGGGTCCAATTCAAGCAGGTATCCCCGATGTTGAGTTGTTACGAATCTCACTTTGGCCCCTATCCCTTTCCAAGGGACGGATACAAGCTGGTCCAGTCTCCACATCCGGGTATGGAACACCAGTCAGCCATCGCCTATGGAAACTATTTCGAAAACGGGTATCGCCGCAAGTCGAATTCTGCTGAAGGGCTCTGGTTTGACTATATCATCATTCATGAATCAGCACATGAATGGTTCGGGAACAGTATCTCTTCTGCGGATATTGCAGATATGTGGATCCATGAAAGTTTTGCCACCTACCTAGAGGCCGTCTACCTCGAATGCCTGTATGGGTATGAAGCGGCCTGTAATTATATGGAAGGCATCCAGGAGCAGGTCTTGTTGGATCGGCCCATTGTGGGCACCTACCACGTCCATCAGCCCGGTTCGCGAGACATGTACCCGAAGGGTTCCCTGATGCTGCATACCCTGCGGCATATGGTGGCCAATGATGACCTGTGGTGGACGGCATTGAAGAGCTTGTCCCTGCGATTCCGGCATCAGATCGTGACCTATGATGATGTCATTGCCTATCTGAACAAAGCCCTCGGTCAGGATTACACCCTCTTTTTCGATCAATACCTCAAAAGGGTTGACCTGCCGATCCTGGAAATGAATGTCGCTTCAACGGGATCATCCTATGCGTTGCGCTATCGTTGGGCGGGGGTGGAAACGACCTTTGATTATCCTGTTCGCATCGAGGTAGACGGCGAACGACACCTTCTTCGGCCGACCACGGCCTGGAAGGTCATGGCGATCCCGTCAACTGGAAAACCCAGAGTACGGGTAGATCGCAATTGGTATGTCCAGACTAAAAAAGTAAACTGATTGCGTCCTCTCAGGCAGTAAAAAAAATGAGCCGGAGAGATGCCGACTCATCGATGTGCCCGGGGCGGGACTCGAACCCGCACGGCCATTGCTGGCCAAAGGATTTTAAGTCCTTCGTGTCTACCATTTCACCACCCGGGCTTGTTCGTTCAAAGATAATTCACGGGTACCAGAAAAAAGAAAGGGTGTCCTGCAAAGCGGACACCCTATGGAGCGAAAGACGGGATTCGAACCCGCGACCCCAACCTTGGCAAGGTTGTGCTCTACCAGCTGAGCTACTTTCGCATTTGTACTGAACAGGCCCATTGGCCATTCGGACGGCAAATATACAACGCCATTATGGATACGTGCAAGCCTTTATGAGGTTTTTGTTGAAGCAGTTTCAAGTCGTCGTTTGAAGTAGTAATAGGTCTCATGCTGCGAACGCAGCGCAATGGCCTTTTCCGGTGTGCGGAACGTATTGCTTTGTTCTGCATCAATGATTCTGGCTTTCATATAATCATTCCACTGGATGTCAAACAAGTCTAGTAACACCTCCCTGATGGCCGGATGATAGATCGGACAGGCAGTCTCGATCCTGTAGTACAGATTGCGGACCATCCAGTCTGCCGAGGAAATATAGATCTTCTGATCCCCCAGGTTGTGAAAATAGAAGATCCGGGCATGTTCGAGAAACCGGTCCACGATACTGATGACCTCAATATTCTCACTGATCCCGGGAAGTCCGGGGATCAGAGAACAGATCCCGCGAACAATGATCCGGATGGTCACACCCGCGTTGGAGGCCTTATACAGTTCGTTGATGAAGATCGGATCCTGGAGAGAATTCAGTTTTAGGCAAATTTCTGCTTCCTGCCCCTGATGGGCATTCCGGATCTCGGCATGGATCAGATCAGTCAGGGTTTCCACGAGGTTGAATTGGCCAACCAGCAAATGCTCAAATGGCTTGTCCGGGATCTTGACGGTTTCCAGGAAGGAAAAGACCTGAGCTACCTCGCCGGTGATCCGTTCATCCGCAGTGAACAGGCCAACATCTGAATAGACGCGGGCCGTCCCCTCATGAAAGTTGCCTGTACTCAGGTAGGTGTAGAGCATCGGTCCGTCCTTTTCCAGGCGTCGCACCATGGCTAACTTGGCATGGACCTTCAGCCCGGGGAAACTGTAGTGGACAGTCACGCCGTTCTTTTCCAGTTCTTCACCCCATTTCAAATTCGCTTCTTCATCGAATCTCGCCTTGACTTCAATGAAGACGGACACCTGTTTCCCGTTTTGAACAGCTTGTTTGAGCGCAGACATGATCCTGGATTGGGAACCTACGCGGTATTGCACCAGCTTGATATGGGTCACATCGACATCCGTCGCGGCCCGTTCAAAAAATTGGATGACGGATTCATAGGAGTGATAGGGTTGATTGATCAGGTAATCTCGCCAGCGGATCCGAGCAAAAAAATCACGGGCTCCTTCCAATGGTTCGAAACTCAGGGGTGGCAGGTCGGCCAACCTCAAATGTGTCATTCCGAAATCAGGAAACTTGAAGAAATCCATGTTGTTGTGATACCGGCCTTCAGGAAACAGGTCGATCTGTTCCAGATCGAACATCTCTTTCAGAAAGTGCAGGGTGTTGGCATCCATGTTCCGATCATACACCAGGCGAGATGCCGGTCCGATATTCCGATTGGTCAGGCTTTTCCGGATCTTTTCAATGAGATCTCCCGAGAATTCATCATCGATGTATAGTTCGGCATCCCGGGTGAGTTTGATGGAGAAACTGTCTATGATATCATATCCGGGAAACAGCCAGGGGATACTGTGTCTGACCAGTTCATCCAGCATGATCACAAAGCGCTGGCCACCTGATTCCGGCAGGATAATAAAACGGGAAATATGATCCGAGGGGATCTTGATAATGGCATAATCCCGATGGTGTTCCGACTTCGCTTTATCATGCAGAACGACGATCAGGTAGAGGGCGGCGTTGTTCAGGAACGGTCTGATCTTGTCCTTCACCAGGAGAACCGGTTGCACAAACGGCAACATATGATTATTGAAAAACTGATCGATAAAGGACTTCTGATCCGCATCCAGCTGGGTATGTCGCAGCATCTGCACCCGATGATCCTTCAATTCCGGTAAGAGGTCATCATTGAAGATCCGCGTGAACTTTTCCTGCTGTTCATTGACAATTTCCTTGATCTGCTTGATGAGATCCTTGGGGTCAAAATCCAGCTTTGCCTTGGTCTTTTTTCCCAGGCGGACCAGGTTGCGATGGTTGGCCACCCGAACCCGGAAGAATTCATCCAGGTTGTTGGAATAGATAGCCATGAACTTGAACCGTTCAAACAGTGGATTCTGCTTGTTCTCAGCCTCCTGCAACACCCGGGCATTGAACGACAGCCAACTGATATCCCGATGTAGATACTCCTTCATCATACCTGATCAAATAAGTTGCCCTGTGGATTCGGGCGATAATGTACTGGAGTTTGCATGGAAATGAAAGAGTCGTCGCATTCTTTTATGCAATCAGCCCACAATCGGGCCACAGCCGGAGCTTGAGCGTTTGAGGCGTGATGGAGAAATATCCAGGATTCCCGCAATCCGGTTTGGCCCCAAAGCCGCAGGCGAGTCAACCAGTCGATCATGCGCGGACGATCCAGATGGGTATCCCCGGTCGCGACAAAACGCAGCATCAATTTTGGTATGGTCAGGTTCATATGCGCCAATTCCCGATGGCCAGCAACATCGGTAATGACCAATCCGACCTTCTGCTCTTCCAGCCTGGAGATCCAGCCCTCTTCCTGCAACAGGCGGGGATCTCGCACCTCGATAAACAGTTCCTGCTCGGCAGACCAATGGTCCAGGATCGCAAGGATCCAATCCAGGTGAGTCCGGCCGATCCGGGGTGGAAATTGGATGAATGCCGGACCCAGGCGATCTCCAAAATGGGCATGAGCGGACTGGATGGCTTCAATGGTTCGGGCAGGGGCGATGTTTTCATCATGACTCAGGCCTTGCCAGACTTTGGGACAGAAACGGAAATGAGCGGGTACTGCGTCAACCCACTTTTGAATCTGACGGGGTGCAGGAACATGGTAGAAGGTGGCATTCAGTTCTACGCAATTGAATGATTCAGCATAAGCAGAAAGAAACTGGGCCGGTTTGCAGGAAGAAGCATACAGGTCTCCTTTCCATGCCGGTTCGCGCCAACCGGTCAGTCCGGTATACCAGGTTGTGGGTATTCGGGGCAACCCCGTCAATACACGAGCATTCCCAGGCGGGTCCGGTGGCAGGGCAAACTGGATCCGGGTAGGGTCCGTGACATGTCCGAATTCCATAATGGTGGTGAAATTCCATAGAAATAGGGAAACACCGGGCATAATACTTCAGGAAAGGAGTCCACTACGGGGACGGGAGCCTGCAGGAGTTTCTACATTTACACCGAAATAGAACGACTATGAGCCGGAAACAGATTTTAGCTGGGAATTGGAAAATGAATCAGACCATCACGGAGGCGCGTAACTGGATACGCATCTATCAGGCCGGACAAAAGAAGGGCTTTCGGACGGATGTGTTGCTGTTCCCATCCTTTACGACCTTGTATCCCGTGAGCAAGGAGGCGATGAAGGCTGGAATCACTCTCGGTGCACAGAATATCCATGAAGCGGAGCACGGCGCCTTTACCGGAGAGATCTCCGCAAAAATGTTGATCGAAGCCGGTGCCAAATGGGTCTTGGTGGGTCATTCCGAGCGCCGGACCCTTTTCGGAGAGACGGATGACCGGATCAATCTCAAGGTTCGCCGGGCCCTGTTCAGCGAATTGCGTGTCATCCTGTGTGTCGGCGAAACACTGGAGGAACGAAATGCCGGGACACACCAGGAAGTTGTCCGTCAGCAGGTGATCAACGGTTTACAGGATGTTCACAAGTCAGACCTGGCCCATGTGGTGATCGCTTATGAACCGGTCTGGGCGATTGGGACTGGAAAAACGGCCACCCCGGAAGATGCACAGGAAATGCACGCCGCGATTCGGCAGATCATCAACTCCGAGAAAGGAGGGGAAATAGCCGAGCAAATGCGCATCCTGTATGGAGGCTCCGTCAATAAGGAAAATGCCGCCGCCCTGTTTGCCTGTCCGGATATTGATGGCGGTTTGGTGGGTGGTGCCAGTTTGAAAGTAGAATCTTTCCTTTCGATTTTTCGTGCGCTTTAACGCCGCCGTTCATACCATAAGGCATTTTGGTCATCCGGCAACTTCAGTCGTTTTCCATCCTGGTGATAGAGATATGCGGCGAGGATACCTGCGGCTTTTGCAGTCGGTTCCCGCATTTCAGAGATGGCGGAAGCAGTAAAATAATTGGGCACAAAATGTGTGTCAAAATTTCCTGAAATAAACGCTTCATGCTGCGCTACAAACAGTCCGAAAGGCAGAGTGGTGGCGACGCCTTCGATCTGATAGTCCTGGATGGCATGAATCAGATTCTGTCGGGCTTCTTCCCGATCGCGACCAAATGCGATCAGCTTTGACAGCATGGGATCATAGTAGATCGGCACTTCCATGCCCTCTTCAAATCCACTGTCTACGCGCACCTGATCTCCTGCCGGCTCCTGATAACGGCTCAACGTCCCTGTACTGGGTAAGAAATTATTCTCCGGATCCTCCGCATAGACACGTAGCTCGAAAGCATGCCCCTGGATTTGCAGGTCCTCCTGCGTAAAGCCGAGTTGTTCTCCGCGTGCGATCCGGATCTGCCATTCAACCAGATCCAGACCGGTGATCATCTCCGTAACCGGGTGTTCGACCTGCAAACGTGTGTTCATCTCCAGGAAATAGAACTTCTTGTCTTCATCCATCAGGAACTCTACGGTTCCGGCATTGACGTACCCACATGCCTGGGCCACCCGAACCGCTGCTTCTCCGATGGCTTTTCGAATGTCGGGTGTCACAAAGCTGGATGGTGCCTCTTCGACGACCTTTTGGTGCCGGCGCTGAATCGAGCATTCCCGTTCGAAGAGGTATACCGTGTTTCCATGCTGATCTGCCAGCACCTGTACCTCAATATGCCGGGGTGATCGGACGTATTTTTCCAGAAAGACGGAACCGTCTCCAAATGCGGCCTTTGCTTCACTGGATGCCCGCATCAACTGGGACTCCAGCTCTCCGGGTTCGTCGACAATGCGCATTCCCTTTCCACCCCCGCCTGCACTGGCCTTCAACATGACCGGATATCCGATCTGTTCAGCCAGCGCGCGTGCTTCTTCCGGATCTGTAATGGCGTGTTCAGAGCCGGGAACCATGGGAATGTCAAAGGGCTTGACCGCATCTTTCGCAGCCAGCTTGCTCCCCATTACTTCAATGGCATGTGCTTTCGGTCCGATATAGGCAATCCCGGCTTGTGCCACCTTTTCCGCAAAGATCGATTGCTCACTCAGGAACCCGTATCCAGGGTGAATGCCATCCGTCCCGGTCCGTTTTGCGATCTCCAGGATCTTATCCATCCGCAAATAGGATTCGGCGGAGGGTGCCGGCCCTAGCAGATAGGCTTCATCAGCATATCGGACATGAGGCGCATTCCGGTCAGCTTCGCTATAAACGGCCACCGTCTGGATACCCATTCTCCTGGCAGTCCTCATCACCCTCAACGCGATTTCACCGCGGTTTGCAATCAATATCTTCTTCATAGCTGGAAATGAGGGTCCAAAATAGCCATTCTGACCGGTTTGAATAAGGGTCTACGAGATTTCACCACTCGGCTCAAACCTCTTACATTCGCATTAAAGCAATTGTCATGAGCGTGTCCCCAGATCCAGTACCCCTTTGGCAGCCCGGCGAGGCTTTTTCTGATGCCAGCAACCTCAGCTCATTCATGCGCTGGCTGTGGGTTACCAGAGAGCTGCAGTTCAGGGATTACAACTCCCTGTGGACCTGGTCCGTAGAACAGCCGGAAGCGTTTTGGGAAGCCCTCTGGGAGTACGCACCCATCCACACGCATTCGCCCTATACCCGGGTCTGGGACCAGGAAAAGATGCCGGGTACCAAATGGTTTGAAGGCGCGACCCTGAATTATGGCGAGCATCTGCTGCTGGGAGCTGTACCTGGCAAACCGGCGATCCTCTTCCAGTCAGAGCGAAAAGCTCTTCACGAGATCCACTGGCCCGAGATCAAACATCAGGTAGCCGCCGTGCAACAGCATCTGATCGCACTGGGGTTGAAGGCCGGCGACAGGGTAGTGGCCTTCCTGCCCAATATCCCGGAGGCCACCATTGCCTTTATGGCCTGTTCCTCACTGGGGATCATCTGGAGTTCATGCAGCCCTGACTTTGGTGCCGGTTCCGTCATCGAGCGATTTGTACAGATCGAGCCCAGGGTGATCATCACCGTGGACGGGTATACCTATAACGGTAAGCCCTACGACAAACGCGATGTCGTACAAGAAATCACTGCGGCCATTCCCACCCTGGAGTCGGTCGTGTATATTCCCTATCTGAATGCGTCCTCTTCACTGGATCTCCCAGTACCCGTACTGTCGTGGCAAACCATGTGCGAGCGGTCGGAGACCCGCGAGGTAACGATCACGCCAGTCCCGTTTGACCATCCTCTCTGGGTGCTGTATTCTTCGGGGACAACAGGCAAACCCAAAGCCATCACCCATTCGCATGGCGGGGTACTGCTGGAGCATTACAAATACCTCTGGTTCCACAATGATGTCAAACCAGGAGAACGCTTTTTCTGGTTCAGCACGACCGGATGGATGATGTGGAACTTTGTCCAGGCCTCCCTGTTGGTAGGCGCAACCATAGTCCTGTATGACGGAAGTCCCGGCTATCCGGACCTGGGAGTCTTGTGGCGACTGGCCGGCGAGGCCCGAATCCAGCATTTTGGCACTTCGGCACCCTTTATCCTGGCCTGTTTAAAAGGGGAGATCAAGCCGAAGGAGCTTACAGATCTGTCCGAACTGAGATCGATCGGTTCAACTGGATCACCCCTTCCACCGGAAGGCTTCCGATGGGTTTATGAAGCTGTGGGAGAACACATCTGGTTGTGCAGTATGAGTGGTGGAACAGATGTCTGTACGGCCTTTGTCGGCGGTTGTCCCACGCTTCCCGTGTATGAAGGCGAAATCCAGTGCCGGGCTTTGGGCTGTGCACTGTATGCCTGGGATGACCATGGCAAACCCGTGGTGGAGCAACTCGGCGAGATGATCATCACCCGACCCATGCCGTCCATGCCCGTCTTTTTCTGGAACGATCCGGATGGATCACGGTTACGGTCCAGCTATTTTGAAGATTATCCCGGCGTCTGGCGTCACGGTGACTTCATCCGGGTTACGTCCAGGGGCGGGGTGGTCATATACGGCCGATCCGATGCCACGCTCAATCGGCATGGTGTGCGTATTGGGACAGCAGAGATCTACCGTGCCCTGGATATGATCGAGGAAGTGGAAGATGCCCTGATCATCAATCTCGAGCATGATGACGGACGTCACTATATGCCGCTCTTTATCAAGCTGAAAGTGGATCAACAGCTTTCAGCAGGGTTGAAACAACGGATCAACACCGTATTGAAGGAGAGTTATTCACCGCGGCATGTGCCGGATGAAACCTTTGATTGCCCGGATATTCCATATACCATCAGCGGCAAGAAGCTGGAAGCCCCGGTCAAAAAACTGATGATGGGAATGCCCCTGGAAAAATCGGTCAGCCTGGATGCCCTGCGCAATCCGCAGTCCCTCGACTACTTCGTCCGCTTTGCCCGGGAGTACAGAGAAAAGGAAGGCCTGTCCTAGAAACGCAGGAGAACGCCGCCCAGGACATTGATGCCGTAGGTCGGGTACCGTACCCAGCGTTCCCGTTTGTTGTTGTTGAGATTATTGAGCTGCAACCAGACCCAGGCATGCTCGATGACCTGGTAATGGGCACCAAAACTGAGATCCAGCAGGCTGCCCAATCGATCCTTGTCGTCACTTTCATTGCGATAGGTGACACCACTGGCCAGATAGCCGTCCCCTCTGAGCAACAATCGCTTGTCCAGCAGGGTGTACCGGGCACTGAGAAAGGTTTCCAGACCGGGGAGATGCCAGGCAGATTCTTCATTCTGAGGGTCATAGAAATTCTGGAGTAATGTGCCGGAAAACTCCAGCCCCGGCCACAGTTCAATGCCGGCGCTGGCACTGAGGTAAATGATGTTCACGGTATCATATAAGACCCTGAATCGACGGGTATCCTTGGTATCGGTCAGGAATAATGCGAGATCTTCCGTTTTCTTGAAACCGGCCTGGGCCTGATAGTTCCAGCCCTGAGCAGCGCCTTTCACCCCGCCATATATGTCACGATAGATCGATACTCTCGGGTCTATTTCAGAAACAATGAACGGATTGTATTGCCGGAGGTGGTCAAAACTGTTCTGATGATAATCCCCGTTCCACCCGGCGTAGATCGCCAGGGCATTCCCTGCCAGGCTCAGCAAACCTTCGATATTGGGCAGGACTTTCATCCCGCCTTCCACAGATACAAGATTCAGACCCGCACGAAATCGAAAAGCATCACCATGGAACGTAAAGGCCGGTTTGATGTAGAAGGTGTTCAGATTTTTGGAGATCGTATCTGAAAAGGCAGTCAATTCATTACCGATCTCAATTTTCAGGGGATGGGAGTCGGCAAACCATTTTGTCAATTCCAGATGGATGTCGAATCCGGTTTCCCCGGAATCGAAGAAGTCCGTGAGGGAATAAAAGTCTGCCCCTACGTTATAGTCTACATTATACGCATTGACTGAGGTATTGAAGATCTCACCGCCCAATGCAAACCGATTGAAGCGTTGCTTGGTGGCCGCCTCATTGAAGGAGGTATCACTATGGTCATATCCGTAAAAGGAGACAATGTCCTGCTTGAATCCAACGTCTGCGTGCAAGGTAAAGCGATCCGGAAGGTGGATATTTCCGTCCATATCGAAGGCTGTGGTAGCAAAGCGTTGATTCTCCAGCTTTTTATTGTTCGCTGAATGATGGAGTAATCCGATATGTGCATCAAAGCGATCTTCCTGGCGAAAGGCATATCCCCCTTCGACATACGGTGAGGCCGGGATTCCGTATCCGGCTTTCACAAAGCCATTGTACTGTTCCTGCAGTTGTTCGCGCTTGAACGCCAGTGGCCTCAGCCGGGGAGCGTCATAGTCCAGGCGAGCCGGCGCAGTCTCCACATAGTAGGTCTGACGTTGAACACTGGTATCCACTTCCAGGATTGCCGGAGAGATGCCCACTTTTTCGGCATCATCCAGGCGAGCATCAAAGTTCTTGACGATCTCAACAGCCTCGGTTGGCAGATCATCCGTCTGACCTGAAAGGAGGGTCGATGTTCCGAGACCGCAGACGACCAGGAGAATGGTGATGGGACGAATATGCATGGAGATAACGTGGTTGTTCATATTAATGATCTGCATCTTCCTGTAATTCCAACAATCCGGATTTATCGGGAATGGTCAGCCGGTTGGTCTTACTTTCCAGCACGCCGATCTGGGCCAGCCGATCACGAGCATCCTGGCGGATGGACTCATCTCCCTGATAGTTGTCTAGCAGACCTTCGAGGGCAGCCCGGGCATTGAAGAGATCACCTTCCTCGACAAAGACATCGGATAGCAACAGGATACAACGGGCGACCCACTGTTCGTATTCGGGAATTTTCTGATTGGATTGAAGGCACCATTTTTTACATTCATCGAAGTTCCGCCGCTGAAAGAGGATTTCAGCGATCAGATAATGGGACTCGCCCTTCAACTCATTGTCCAATCGGGCGATGACCTCTTTCAGGAGGGGCAGAGCCAGATCGTATTGCTTGCGATCGAAGAGCACCTTTGCCTTGTAAAAACGGGCCTGGCCACTTTGCTGCTGGCTGGCCTGGGGGTTGCTCATGACCTTGTCTGCCAGCGCCATGACCTCGTCCTCCTTACCAATCCGATAAGCGGATCGCAAGGCACCCAGTTGCGCTTCAAAGCGGGTGGCTTCATTTCCGGCCGCCTCCTCCAGGGCGTTGTATAAGGCCAGTGATTTTTGGTAATCCTCCTTGTAGTTGTAGCTGATGACAGCCGCTTTTTCAAGGGACGTTTCATAATAACGGCTCGCCCCTCTGCTGACCACCTCTTCATAGTCCCGCAGGGCCTCGTCAAATTGTTTCAACACACTATGGCATTCCCCTCGACGGAAATAGGCCTGCAGGACATGCATGCCGGAAGGGTATCGCTGCACATATTGGGTATACGCCGGGATGGCTTTTTCATAGGCACCCGAAACATAGAGATTGTCTGCTGATTTGAAATGCAATGAATCCCGGGATGCATCAGATACGTTGTAGCCACTTTTCTCCAGCAGGGCAAAATAATCGTCTGGACTGGACAGGTCTCGCACATAGATCTCCTCCAGGGCTGAAAGGGCCGCTCTTCGCTCATTGTCATCCGGATTGTTGACCAGGACCTGCTTGTACTGGCGGATCGCCTCCTGCAGGTCCCCCTGGTTGTAACTGATCAAGCCCAGCTTGAGATAGGCCGCATTTACCAGATCCGATTTCTTCTTGTACTCCCGGATCAATCTGGTGAACGGGCTGATCGACTCCTTCATCCGACCCAGTTCGAGATAGGTATTTCCAATTTCAAAGAGGGCATCGTCAGCAAAGTCGGAATTGGGAAACGAGGTGATCAATTGTTCCAGCTCGATCACTTTCTCATACGGCTTGCCTTGTAACCCAAGGATGATCGCCGACTGATATTGCGCATAATGGAAGCCTGCATATTTGTTTTTGATAGCATCACCGTAAAACTTCAAGGCGTCCGCGTACTTGTTATTTTTGAAGTAACAGTCGCCGGTACGGATCACGGCATCCCCGAGAACATTGTTGCGAATACTGGCATTCTGGATGCGGGAAAGTTCGCGCTTGATCCCCGCTACTGCATCCTGAAAGTATCCCAGCGCCCGGTTATGGTTATCGGTTTTCAGGTAGTTGTATCCCTGGATATAGTTGGCCAAATGCGGCGATGCTTCCTCAGGTAAATCCTCCAGGGTCTTTGCCAGGGTCAGATATTTACTGATCTCTGCAATACTCTCCTTGTAATTTTTCTGAATATGGTAGAGGTCGCCCAGCTGGAAGGTAGCCAGGGCCTTGGTCAGGGGATCTACCGGGGCAGAGATCGACTTCTTCAGATAGGGTAGTGCGGCGTCATCATCCTGAGCCAACCTCATCTGGATGGCCTTGCGGTAATGCACTTTCTGATAAGCCTCCTTGAGCTGTGGAGACTTCAGATTGGCATTCTGCAGGTACTCCAGGGCGAATTCTACATCGCCGGTCTTGACCAATAATTGACTGATCAGCTGCTGGGCTTCTACATAATGGGCAGTCCCTTCCCGGATCTCCGTCAGGGCCTGAATGGCATCTCGGTCGGCCCGCAGTTCGACGCTCAGCTTGGCATACAGGAAGAGGGCTTCCTCTGCCAGGGTGGGGTAAAAGGTCATTTTAGAGGCCGAACGGAAGGCATTCCTGGCTGCGATCTTATCTCCGGATTTGAGATAGGCATCCCCCAGGATGAAGATGGCCTGCTGGCCCATTTCATCTTCCTTCCTGGTCAGGGGTTCCAGATTGGCAATGGCGTTTGCATATTGTCCATCCTGATATTGACAGTATCCAAGTTGATAGAAATCAGTGGCTTGCATCGATCCACTTCGATCGGCATAGTAAGATAAATGAGGTAGGGCCTGGAGGAACTCTTTCTTTTCGAAATAGGCTCGTCCCACCAGTTGATGGATCTCCTTGTCGTTCTCTACCTGCCCATTCAGCTTCAATTCTGCATAGGCGATCAACTCATCATATTTCTGCTGGGCAAAGAGGATCTGACTGATGACATAGGGCATGTATTTGGCATACTTGGGCGATGACTCCACCCGGCGGAAGGAAATGATCGCATCATCGTAGCGCCCCTCAAAAAAGAGGGTCATGCCGTAATAGTAGTTGGTGGGGTAGTAGTTGTCATTTCGGATATCCCGGATCTCGGCAAAGGCAGATTTCGCCTTTGAAAATTCCTTTTTGACAAAATGGCAATAGCCTTTTTTGAAGATGGCTTCACTGCGCTGGCTGTCCCCCATGCCACGCAAATTGACCATTTCATAGAAGTGAATGGCCTGGGCATAATCCCGGGCATTGAAGTAGTAATCCGCAGCTTCCAGAAGGGCCTGATTGCCCATGGGGTCGGGAGATGAACTCCTGGCAAATTCGAGGAGTTTACGTTCCCCCTGTGGATCATCCGATCGGATGGCTGCCTGGGCGCGCATCAATCCTGCCAGTTCCTGGTTCTGGAGCGAAAGGGGTTCCTGTGGCGGCCTGGAGGACACCAGAAAATCCGTGAGGGATCGTGCTCCTTCGTGAAAAAGTCCCAGATCCATCCAATCGCGCCCCTCTTTCAAAGGCGCATAGGGTTCTGTAAAATGAGTGGTCTTCTGGCCGAGCAGGCCGGTCATAAACACCCCGGAAAGGAGGACAATGAGGGAGAAACGGGACATATGTTTCGGGATTATCCAGCTAAATAACACACGGAACACCATAGAATGATATACCGTGGGCATAAAAGTAGATAAAAATATGATAAATATTTTTAATCTATTGATTATCAATACCATGTCAATTCAGTCCTCCATGCGAAAACCTGGAGTTTGGCAGGTGTTTTGCTCCCCCTGAGGTAGTAACCCGACACATGACCGGCAAATGGAGATGGATGTGGGGGCTCCTGCTGATCATACCCTTGCTAGGATTATCAGGGCCTGTAGACAGTTTGTTGCAAGTGCTCAACCGGAGCACTCGCGACTCGAACCGTATTGTCATCCTGCATGCACTGACCGATCAATATAAACGAACCGACCAGGACACTGCTTTCCATTACGCCTGGCAAGCCCACCAACTCAGCAAGGACCTCAAATGGACCAGGGGTGAGGCCGAATCTCTCTATCAGTTGGGCATGCTCTACCGTGACAAGGGAGATGTGGAGAATGCCAAAAAATATCTCCAGGAATCTGCCGACCTGTTCGGCCGCGTTCCCGCACCATCCAGTCAAGCTACAAGTTTGCGGCGGATCGCCTATATCTATTCCAGCGACGGTGATTATCAAACGGCTAACCTCATCTACCAGGAAGCACTGGCCATTGCCCGGAAAGGTGATGAAAAGGAGGTCATCGCCAAGATCCTGTCCGGAATGTCCGGGCTATGCCGCCTTCAGGGCGAATATGATCTGGCCGTCAACTATGGTCTCCAGGCGATGGAAATCCAGGAAGAGATGGGCGATCAGGACGGACTGACCTATACCCTGGACCGGCTGGGAGTGGTGTACAAATTGCAGGAAGATTACCCCAAGGCCCTGACCTATTATCAGCGTGCCCTGAACTTGCGACAAGCCTCTCCCGACAAGCGACTATCTGATCTGGCTTATTCCTCCATGGTGATCGGAGAAACCTATATGGCACTGGATAGTCTGCCAAGTGCCGAGCGGGCCCACCGTCAAGCGCTTCACTGGTATAAGGAAGATGGTGACGATTCAGGGGTCGCCTATGCAACCTATCATCTGGGAGAGGTCGCACGTCGATCGAAAGAATACCAGAAAGCCAAAACCTATCTCAAGGAGGCCCGCAAACTATTTCAGGACCTGGATATACCGCGTGGGGAAGCCAATACCCTCTACAGCCTGACCGCCCTGATGCTGGATCAGAACTCGTATCGGGAAGCCGCAGTTTTTGCCGAACCGTTCTACCGCATTGCGGAATGGCTGGGCAGCCGGAATCACCGGATGAATGCCCGTTACTTTCGATACCTCATCGCCAAAGGCACGAACAACTGGAAGGAAGCCCTCACTCTGCACGAGGCCTATCTCATGGTAAAAGATTCCCTGTGGAATGAGAATAACGGAGCTGAGATCGCTCGGCTGGAAGCCGGTTATACCCTTCGGCAGAAAGACCAGGAAAACATTCAGCTTCGCCTGGAAAAAGAGTTGGCTGAAACCAGCTTAAAAGCGCAGAGGCAACGTACAATAGCCCTGGTGGGACTGCTCCTGCTCATCCTGATCTCCGTGATCCTTCTGGTGCGAGTGGTCCGGAAAGAAAAGGTGCATGTCCATATCCTGGAAAAGAAGAACCAGGAGATCGAAGCCCAGCGCCAGGCCCTGGTGGCTGCTGAAGCCGGCTTGAAGGCGATCAACCTGAATCTGGAGGAAATTGTGGGCATTCGCACAGAAGAACTGCACCGGTCCAATGAAAAACTGGAACAGTACGCCTACCTCGCCTCCCATGACCTGAAGCAGCCTCTCCGAACCATTTCGGCCTTTACCCAATTGCTGGACCGGGAATGGCAAAAGATGGGAGCGGAAAACCCCCGGATGGAAGAATATATCCAGTATATCACCGGCGGCGTGAAATACATGAATCAGTTGATCGACAACATCCTCAAATCCTCCCGCTATGCCTTCAGCGATGGAAATAAATTCCAGCAGGTCTATCTCCAGGATATTCTGACCCAGGTCAAGGCAAATCTCAAGAGACAGATCCTCTCGTCAGGGGCACAAATCCACGCTGAACTATCGGATATCCATATCATGGCCGTTCGCGTGAAGATCGAACAACTGGTCCAGAACCTGTTGAACAATGCCATCAAGTTCCGGCATCCCGATCAGGCACCCGAAATCCATCTTTCAGCAGTAGAAGAGGGAGATTCCATTATCCTGACCGTTCGTGACAATGGCATTGGCATCCCCAAAGAATCACAGGAATCCATCTTTCAGATGTTCAGGCAATTGGATCAAAACCAGGAGATGGCCGGAGTAGGACTGGGACTGACCATTTGCCGGAAAATTGCGGAGCAACACGGCGGGACAATTTCAGTGGATTCCGCTGAAGGAGAGGGTTCTACGTTCAGCGTGACCCTGTTGAAAAATCCTGTGGAAAACGCGAACCAGGCAGCAGCTTGATCGATCAGTTAAATCCATTCAGGGTGCGCTCAATAATGTCGCAACACTGTTCCATTTCGGATTCCGAGATCACCAATGGCGGGGCAAATCGGATGATATTGCCATGAGTCGGTTTGGCCAATAACCCGTTCTCGGCCAGGGCCAGGCAAATGTTCCAGGCGGTTGAACTTTCCGGGTCATCATTGATAACGATCGCATTGAGCAATCCCTTTCCTCTGACCAGTTTGACCAACGGATTGGTCTGGGCGATGGCATTCATCCGTTGCCTGAAGATGCCACCCAGATGAGCAGCTTTTTTCGACAGGTCCTCATCGATGACGACCTGAAGTGCAGCAGTGGCGACAGCACAGGCCAACGGGTTTCCACCAAAGGTCGAACCGTGTTCACCCGGTTTGATCGTCAGCATGACCTCGTCATTGGCCAGGACAGCTGAGACCGGGAATACGCCGCCTGAGAGGGCCTTACCCAGAATCAGGATATCCGGCAGAACCGATTCATGATCACAAGCCAGACGCATACCGGTCCGGGCAATTCCAGTCTGGACCTCATCTGCGATCATCAGGACATTTGCCCGGGTGCAGCGCTCCCGAACACCTTTGAGATACCCTTCATCAGGTACAACCACACCGGCTTCTCCCTGGATGGGTTCGAACATGAACCCGGCCACATTGGGATCCTGGAGGGCGATGTCCAGGGCCTTCAGGTCATTGTAGGGAATGATCTCATAGCCGGTCAGGAACGGTCCAAAACCCACCCGACAGCTCGGGTCCGTACTGGACGAGATCGCTGCGATCGTCCGCCCCCAGAAGTTACCTTCCACAAAGATGATCTTGGCCTGATCAGCCGGGATCCCTTTGACATCGTACCCCCATCGGCGACACAACTTGACGGCTGCTTCACCTGCTTCAACACCGCTGTTGACTGGCAGGACCTTGTCGAATCCGAAGTACTTTGTCACATATTCCTCGTAGGGTCCCAACTGGTCATTATAAAATGCCCGGGAGGTCAGGGTCAGGTTTTTCGCCTGATCGAACAGGGCCTGAAGGATTTTCGGATGACAATGTCCCTGATTCACTGCTGAATAGGCCGACAGGAAATCAAAATATTGCTTGCCTTCGACATCCCAGACATGCACGCCTTCGCCGCGTTGAAGTACTACGGGAAGCGGGTGATAATTGTGAGCACCAAAACGGTGTTCCTGATCAATGAACTGTCGGGCGGTCGATTGGATGGTCAGCATAAGCGGAGGAAGTTTGTCAGATCAGGAAAGGATGGTATCAACAGGGACATAGGGCAGACCAAAGGCATCCGCAACGCCTTCATAGACCACCTTGCCATTGACCACATTCAATCCTTTTTTCAACGGAACGTTTTCAATACAGGCCTGCTTCCATCCTTTTTCGGCCAGTTGGATGGCATAGGGGAGGGTGGCATTGGTCAGGGCAATGGTCGACGTATACGGCACAGCTCCCGGCATGTTGGCCACACTGTAGTGAACGATATCATCGATGATGTAGATCGGGTCATCATGGGTCGTCGGCCTGGTGGTCTCAAAACAACCACCCTGATCAACCGCCACATCGACCAGTACCGTACCCGGACGCATTTCCTTCAACATATCTCTCCGGATCAGATTGGGGGCTTTGGCACCCGGGATCAGCACTGCACCGACCACCAGCTCGCTCGACCGAATTTCCTGGATGATATTGAATTCATTGGAATACATCGTGATCACATTGGCTGGCATTACATCGGCCAGATAACGCAACCGGGGAAGGCTGATATCCATAATGGTCACCTGCGCGCCGAGGCCCGCAGCCATTTTGGCGGCCTGCATGCCCACGATGCCGCCACCGAGTACCAACACCTTGGCCGGACGTACACCCGGAACGCCGCCCAGGAGGATGCCGATCCCACCCAGTGGCTTTTCCAGGTATTTGGCTCCTTCCTGGATAGCCATCCGGCCGGCAACCTCAGACATCGGCACCAGCAGGGGAAGACTGCGATCCGGTAGTTCAACGGTCTCATAGGCCAGACATACCGCACCACTCTTGATCATCGCATCGGTGAGTGGCTCATAGGACGCAAAGTGGAAATAGGTAAAGACCAGCTGATCCTTGCGGATCAACTTGTATTCAGACTCGATCGGCTCCTTCACCTTGATGATCATCTCGGCAATGGCATACACCTCTTCGATGGTGGGCAGGATGCGCGCTCCTGCTTCGATATAGATCTCATCCGGAAAGCCTGAGCTTTCCCCGGCAGTCGACTGGACATACACGGTATGGTTGCGCTTGGTCAGCTCCAACGCCCCTGCCGGGGTGAGGGCAACACGATTCTCACTGCTTTTGATTTCTTTAGGGACACCGATGATCATACTGGGTAAGGTTATTTCTTGAGGAGGCGAAGTTACATCCTCCAGCCCATTTTTTGCCTTCAAATCTGTATCGGAATCCCAGGTTCCAGCATAAAAAAAGCCCGTGACAGAGCACGAGCTTCAGAAATGGACGAAATAATTGCGTAAACCCAAAACTTACACATGAAAGAAATTTGCAATATCCATGCCAATAATATGATGATTTTTCATCATAGGTCCAGGATATGCATCGGACAGAACATATCGCCGGGTTCACGGACCAATATTCCAGCTTCAACCGCTTTGGCATACATGCCCCGGACCGCTGCACGCCCGGTATCACCCAGGTCTGCCGAATAGGCATTGACATAGAGCTGGATGTGCTGTCTCGTCACCTCTGCATTCATCTCCTGGGCATGGCATCGGATATATGCTGTACTGGCTTCCGGATGATCCCAGGCATATTGAACAGACATACCAATTGCTTTCTGGATCTCCAGTTTAAGATCCAGGGGCAGGTCTCGTCGGACAAAAATGCCACCCAGCGGAATGGGCAGGCCTGTTTCCTGTTCCCAGAATTCACCCAGATCGATCAGTTTGACCAATCCCTTTTGTGCATAAGTAAACCGGTTTTCATGGATGATCACACCGGCATCTACCTGGCCCCGGATGACTGCATCCTCGATCTCGGAAAAAGCCATCACCTTCCGTTGCCGGACCCGGGGATAGGCCAATTGAAAGAGAAAGTTGGCGGTGGTCAGTTCTCCCGGGATAGCCACGACACCTGACATCAACTCATCAGAGGTCATTTCTTGGCGGGCAATGACCAGGGGGCCGCATCCAAACCCCAGTGCCGCTCCCGTATTCAGGAGTTGATAATGCTGTGCACATTTGGCGTAAGCATGGAAAGACAGTTTGGTGACGTCCAGCCGGCCTTCCAGGGCCCACTGGTTTAACGTTTCGACATCCTCCAAGTGCGGTTCCCAATGTACCTTTGGCCCTTGAACAAGCTCATGGAGCAAAGCGTGAAAGATAAAGGTGTCGTTCGGACAGGGCGAAAAGCCTAAGCGCAGATTCATGAGGCCAAGATGCATAAAATGAAACAGATGGTATCCCCTCAGGTGATCTTTGAAGATAATCACCTCCTCGGACTGAACAAGCCTGCAGGGATGCTGGTTCATGCGGACAGCACGGGAGATCCCACCCTGGAAGATTGGGGCAAATCCTATCTCCGCCATCAATACAACAAGCAGGGAAATGTATTCCTGACCCCCTGCCACAGGCTCGATCGGCCGGTCAGTGGGGTCTGTCTTTTTGCCCGTACCAGCAAATCCCTGCCACGGGTCCAAGAGCTTTTCCGATTGCGCCAGGTCAAGAAGGTCTATTACGCTGTAGTAGCCTCCAGGCCAGAGCATTTGCAGGGGACGCTGGAACACTATATTGACAAGGGAGATGCGGGTCAACCCGTCAAGGCCCTGGCCAGGCCCAGTCGAAGGCATCCCAAGGCCAAACATGCCACTTTGAGCTATGAGTTGGCCGCTGAAATGGATCAGTTGTTCCTGCTCCGTGTGATGCCGGATACCGGTCGCCCGCACCAGATTCGAGCTCAACTAGCCGCTGCTGGCATGCCCATCCGTTGTGATCTGAAGTACGGGGCCAAAATGAAACCGGATTTTGATGGCATCTATCTGCATGCCTGGTCCTTGAGTTTTATCCACCCGGTCAAAAAGGAGCTGGTGACCATGACGGCTGATCCACCGGATACGGTGACCTGGCGCAAGCTGGCGGGATTCATGGAGAGTTCGGGGGTGGAGTATTGAATATTCGCTTTTAAATTGAACAAATCAGCCTCTCAGTTCAATTTGAAGAGGGATTATTGCATGATCCCTGAGGGGGGAGGCTTCATCTAATATCAGGGGCTAATCGCCCCTTTTTTATACCCTCTTCGGTCTTTTCAATGCAAACATTGACGACCTTGAGGGCAACCTTGTGATGCTCGAATGACAGGGATTATTTCATGATCCCTGAGGGTGGAGGCCGACCTATTTTAGCTATCCCCAAGACCTTGAAAATGATGTGCGTACACATCTATATCTCCGGCAGATAAAACCATTTCTCCTGCTTTCAGGAGGTTACTGACACAGTTTTGACACACTTATAATGGGCGGATCTCCAACAATGCCAATAAGTATGTATCGGAGATCCTCACCCGGATGGTAAAGCAAAACCTCATCATCCGTGAGCGTCGTGGCCACTACAAGACCAATCCAAATTTTAGAGGATAATGAAAGCCGGAGTTGTCTCATCAACATCAAAGGCTAATGTCATAATAAATGATGACAATAATGTTTCTTAATGATAAGTTAATTAAATGTTAAATGTAAATAATAATTAGCTATACATGTTTTATGATCATAATATCTGAAATAATAGCATTGGCCATATGTTGTATCGCGGATTCCCCCTTACCTCTATTCAAATTTGGGGATTACCTATATAAATACATATAATGAAAAAGTTCCCCTTTTTCCTAATTATGGCTATACTATTTGGCATCATATTATCCTATTGTGCCAAAGAGCCTCTAGTTACACAGGTCGTTTCAGACCCCACTGCAAATCCTCGAACCAGCATTATTGAGGATATCTTCTATAATCCGCTCACCCCATTGGCCACGAACTTGATTGTTGGATAACATTTTTGAAAGTGACTGAGTTGATGTTTTAAGCTCGGTGGTAATTTTTCTATGCTCTCTAATTGATTCTTCGATCTCACCAAACTTTTTATTTCTGTCTTGCTCTAGTTTGCGAATCTCATCTTGTCTTTGATCAATTTCTACCTTTAAATCTTGAACAAGTTTCTCTATTGCTTTCCTTTTGCCCTCGGTATCTTTATAAATCGCTTCTTTATCACTTTGGAGAATATGTTTGGCTTGATTGATAACCTTGTCACTCACCTCACCAAAGACTTGATTAACAATATCTTTCGTCTTTTCTTCATCAGCTGATCCTTGTTGCAAAGCGGAAAATTTTTGCGATACAAACCAAAAGAGAAAACCAAAACCGGCAACTAATATTACAATGATGGTAAGAAATTCCTGACTCATAGCTTAGACTGTAATTCTTCAGAGGTATTATAGCAACC
>JAUIEA010000055.1 GCA_030429045.1 Bacteroidia bacterium
GTCGTGCCCAGATGAGCGTTTGAGTTGCCTGGTCGATCTTGAAAATAAAGCCTCGGTTATCGGATGCGGCGATCAATCCAGCCCCGACACCTATCAAATACTGGTCAGAAGTTTCAAACAGCGAAATGACCCTGTCAGCAAACGGGGTAATCGGGAAACTCATACTCCATTCAACGTTCCCCGACAGATCCGTTTTCACGACCAGTGCATCATCCTCCTTATACCCTCCTATGAGCAATCCACCGAGACTGGAGGGGATGACACAGGCCGCTCCTTCGTCAACACCCGGGTCACCAGCAAATCTGACAAACTCCGAATAACAATCAACCTGGCTCCAGGCCATGGGCCCCGGTAAAACACACAGGACCAATACTCCCAACACCGCAATGCGCCAGACGGAGTGGCGTTCATTGACGATAAGCTTAAGAAATATTCTCATGGAGATACCTGACCTTCGGTTGGATGAACAATTTAGCAATATTCTATACTACCTTGAACAATATTTGAGTGGAACCTCAAATCTGCAGCATGGTGACATCTTGCACCTGATCACTATTCCAGACCATAACGCTATCCCTGCCTTTTCCATACTTTTATCGGTGAATAAGCTTCAATCGAATGTCTGATCAATCTACAAAGCATCGTTTATTGCCTCATCTGGCCGCATACCTGGTCATGATCCTCGTTTCGTTTCTTCTTTTCCGGCCCTACGTCCTGGAAAACAAGGTGCTGTCGCAAGGCGACAACCAGCGGGCAAAAGCCATGCAAACCGAGATCCAGAAATACCGGGCCATTGACGGAGAGGCACCCCTGTGGACCAATGCCATGTTCAGTGGCATGCCAGCCTACATGATCTGGCATACTGCACGGGGCAACATGCAACAGTTTGTCGGCCGGGCATTCCTCTGGTTTCAGGGTATTACCAAACCACACTATGTCATTCTGCTGGCCATGGCCATGTGCTACCTGGCACTGCTGATCTTTGGTGCGGATTGGCGAATCGCGCTGCTGGGCGGGATCAGCTATGGCATTTCCACCTATTTTGTCGATCTGGCAGAAGCCGGGCACAGCACCAAGATGCTGGCCATGGCCTATCTCCCGGGGGTTTGGGCCGGGGCATTCCTCCTTATCCGGCAGAAGTGGCTGCTGGGTACCGGATTGATGGGCCTGCTGGTCGGATTGCAGATCCAGGCCAACCACCTGCAGATCACCTATTATACTTTTCTCCTGCTGGGAGTCGGCTTGATCTTCTATGGTGTACAAGCGGCCAGATCCGGCCAGCTCAAAGCATTTGCTACGGCCCTCGGCTTGATGGCTGCCGCGACCGGACTGGGTGTAGCCAGTAACCTGGCCACCCTCTGGCCGACCTGGGAATACTCCAAAGAAACCATCCGGGGGACATCCGAATTGAAAGCCAAGGCAAGTTCTGGCGGTGGCCTGGACAAGGATTATGCCTTCGGCTGGAGCTACGGCATTGGCGAATCATCCACTTTGCTGGTACCCAATGCTTATGGTGGCGGTGCGTCTCAGACATTCGAAGGGACTGAAACCTACAAGCGGATCTTCCCCAATATGGTCCAGAATTTCACTCGCCAGGGGATGTCTCGCCAGGCCGCTACCAAGAGTGCCGAACAGCAGGTCAGTGCGTTGTTCTATCACGGCGAACAAGCCTTTGTCGGAGTGGCCATTTATTTTGGAGCTGCTCTGATCTTCCTCTTTATCCTGGGTATTCTGCTGGTCAGTGGCCCGCTGCGCTGGTGGTTGATCACGGCTGCTGCATTTGCCCTCACCATCTCCTGGGGTAAACACTTTTTCCTGAATGATCTGCTCTTTGACTACTTCCCCCTGTTCAACAAGTTCAGAGCGGTGTCCATGGCCCTGGGGCTCAGTCATTTTGCACTGGTCATCCTGGCCATGCTCGGACTCCAGCAATTCTTGCAAAGTGCCGATCGTCAAAAGACTATGAAAGCACTTTATACCGCTCTCGGGATCACCGGCGGGATGACGCTATTGATCCTCCTTGCTGGTAGCATGATGAATATGACCGGCGCCAATGATGAAGCAGTTGGTGCAGAATTGGCCCGGATCCTGCAGGAGGATCGTGCTGCCGTTCTTCAGAGCGATGCCTTGCGCAGCCTGGGCATCATCCTGATGACATTCGGCGTTTTATGGGCATTTCTGAAAAACAATATCAAACTCACACCGACCCTGTTACTGGTCGGTGTCCTGGTCATCGGCGATGTGTGGATGGTTGACTCCCGAATTCTCTTTCCGGCCAAATATGAGTCAGAAAAAGCAATAGAGGCAGACTCTCAACCGTCGCAGGCTGACCGATCCATACTGGACGATCCCGACCCGCATTTCCGGGTGCTGGACATGACGGCCAACCCCTTTGTGAATGCCAAAACCAGCCTGTTTCACAAAAGTGTAGGGGGCTATCACGCAGCAAAGCTGATGCGCTACCAGGAACTGATCGAAGCCTACCTGAGCAATCCCGGTCAACACCTGGACATCCTGCGAATGCTGAACACCAAGTATATCATCCAGCCCCAGGAAAACCGGACGGTTCCCGTACCGCTGGACCGACCATTTGGTAATGCCTGGTTTGTCAACTCCCTCTCTACCGTAGCGGATGCCGATCAGGAACTGGCAGATATTGCCGAGGTACCCTTGCGGACAACGGCCGTCATCCAGAACAAGAATCTACCTGCAGGATGGGCAACCACCTATGCAACCGATTCCCTCGCCCGCGTTCGATTGACTTCCTACCATCCGGATACGATGAGGTATCAATACTCCAATAACCAGGACGGGTTTCTGGTATTCTCCGAGGTGTACTATCCCCCTTCCAAGGGATGGCAATTGTATCTGAACGGGGAGCGCTTCGATGATTTTGTCAAGGTCAATTACCTGCTAAGGGGTGTCAAGGTGCCCGCAGGTCAGAACCAGGAGCTGACCATGATCTTTCATCCGCGCTCTGTGTACACGGGCCAGAAAGTCGCCATGGCCGGATCACTTCTCAGTTTCCTCATCCTACTGGCGGGACTGTATCAGTTCTTCCGCCGGGACCAGATGCCGGAAGTGATCATACTGACGGATACCGCACCACCCTCATCAGAAAAAAGAGGTCCACGAAAGAAAAAATCCTGAGTCTAGTTGCCCTGTAGATAGGAGACCACCGGAGCAAGCTTTGCACTCCAGGACAACCGTTCCTGTGCATCAGCACGCATACTGGCAAAGTATCGGGCATCCTTCTGGACGACTTCCTGGTAAAATGCCCGGACCAGAAGCGGATCAATAGCTGATTCATCGGCCGGGACGAAATGGCAAAAGGGATACTCGCTGAGAAAATCATGGTCCTTGTACCCCAGGAGGAAGGGAAGACCGCGGGCGGCAAATTCCCTGGCTTTCAGCGTGGTGGTCTGGCCATCTGCCACTCCGGTTCGATGCATGCCCAGGCTCGCAATTCCGACATGACACTGAGCGATCAGATCATCCAGCGCAGTGCCCTGGATAAAGCCATGAAACCGAACGACATCCTCTACACCAAGCCTGGCCACCAGGTCTCGCAAATTCTGCTCTTCCTTGCCGGAGCCGGCAATATCAAACCGGATCTCTTCTTTCGGGCCAGACTGTTTCCACGCCGCCATCCCGCGGATCATCCGATCATACCCATGCCAGATATTGAGATTGGCCAGTCCCAGTATCCTGAATGGCGGTTGCGGTGGTGCTGCGGTCACAGGGGTGATGCTTTCAGGATCCACGCCATTGTCCGTCTGGATGGTGGACACCCCACTGATGGAAGACAGGCGTGAGAAGGTGACGATCCGATCGACAATGCCGGGCAGTACCGAAAAACACAGTTGGTCCAACCAAACCTGAAGACGAACACTGAATGGAGCGTCCCGGAATTCAGGCCGATAGGGATAGGTGGGCAACTCCAGGATAAACCGATGATCGGGCTGCTTTTTTCGCCAACGCCACAGGTGCCAGACCAGCAAGGGATTGAGGAGGAAGTGGCGCATATACAACACTTGATATCCTTGCTCCCGGATGATGTGAAATACCCCCCTGTTCGTATACAACGCACGTTGACGTTTGGAGGAAAAAGATAATCGTTCTTCTGAACCGTCGTGTTTTTGCAGGATGGCCGTCTGGCCCTGGATATAGAAGAGATCCACTTGCCAGCCATTGACCCGCGACAACGCAAGGGCCTGTGCCTTCACCTTTCGGAACAGGCCCCCAGTTGCCGGGGCGCTGAAATCGATCTTGGTAAAAAAGAGCACCTTCATGCTTCCGGAAACAGTCTGTTTCGAAGGATGGCTGCAATCCGCTCTGAAGCCCTGCCATCCCAAAGGGGTGGCACTGCGCCTCTTTTGTATTGACCATTCTGGATCTGGTGCAGATAATCCAGGATGTGCGGAATGTCAAAGTGCACCAGGGTATTGGAGCCCGGATCCAGGGTGGAAGGCCGTTCGGTGTTCGGACGCAAGGTCAGGCAGGGCACCTGGCGGAACGTTGTTTCCTCCTGAATACCGCCACTGTCTGTAACCACCACCAGGGCGTGCTTGATCAGTTTCTGGAAGGCAAAATAGCCCATGGGCTCTGTCAGGGTCAGCCCGCTCATCCGATCCCACTCTTCCAGAATACCAAAGGTCTGCAGCTGCTTTCTGGTGCGGGGATGGATGGGAAAAATGATCTGACCCACCGCTGTCATTTCCCTGATCAAAGCCGTCAACTTGATCATGGCATCCCGATCATCCACGGTTGCCGGACGGTGCATGGTCATCAGGATGTATGCCGATGATTGAAGGGACAGATCGTGCAGAATGGGCGAAGCGTCGATCCGGTCTTCAAAGCCGACCAGGGTATCGATCATGGTGTTTCCCACCAGGTGCACCCGATCCATCGGGATGTTCTCCTTTTCCAGATTGGCCAGTCCGCTCTGTTCTGTCACAAAGAGCAACTCAGAGATATGGTCTGTCAGGATGCGATTGTGCTCTTCGGGCATGCCTTTGTCTTCCGAGCGAAGTCCGGATTCTATGTGGCCGATTGGAATGCCACATTTGTTGGCGGTCAATGCTGCTGCCAGGGTGGAATTGACATCCCCGGGTACCAGGACCATTGCTGGTTTGTGCTTCAGGAACAAGGCCTCCAGACCGAGAAGGATATCTGCCATCTGACCGGTTGGACTGGCGTGTTCCAGTTCGAGTCGGTGATCCGGCTCGAGGTCGAATTGCCGAAAGAACACGCCTGCCATATTCAGGTCGTAGTGCTGGCCGGTATGGATCAGCTGGTGTGCAAATCCCGCCTCTTCAAATACCCGATCAAACTGGGTGACCTTGATAAAGTTGGGCCGGGTACCGACAATGGTAAAGAGGAGTGGCTGTTGGGAAGGAGGTGATTGATTCATCATTGATCAGGCATTCTGGCTTTTCAGAACAGTCAACCCCTTTTCAGCAGGAAGTTTAATCCGTTCAAATGAGCCCATCTCCATCCATTTTTGAATGATCGCCTCTTCATCTTGTCTGTCCGCATCATCCATCACAATGATGGCCTGGTCGGATAGACGATCTCGAAAAGCCGGGTAAGCAGGAAATCTCGCTAAAGGGTTCAGGTGATCCGGTGGGCCATCGACGATCAGCATGTCTATTGAACCCGGAAGCTTCAAATCCGTCACATCATACCAGGAATACGTTACGCCTTCATGACGAAAAGGGGCCAGCGGACAATGACAAAGTTGAACTTTCTGGACATTGGCATCCGCAGCGGTGAGTTCCAAATATGTTTCATCATGCTCCACTGAAATGAAGGCACAATCCATATTTTTCGACTCCAAATAGCTGGATATCAAACGTGTAGACGAACCACTCCCCAACTCAACGATCACCTTTGGGTGATGCTTGTCTATGAGCGCCAATACTTGAAAAAGCATATCCGGTGAGGCGGCAAATCTGCGCAGACCTGTAAGGGCCATGTGGCCATCCATTTGCCGGTAGATCCCCAGCAACGCTTCAAGCTGATGATACTCTCTGAGCGCAGAGACACTTTCCTGTCGGTGCCGGTGATCATGAAAGAGATAGAGCATGACAATCACAACCAGAAGCAGGCCTGAGATGACCCAGAGTTGCAACCTAATTGGAAGGAATACTATAGCGATCCATATTATGACTGGCACAAGCACAAGGAAGGGTTTCCATTGCTTGTCCAGTGTATTCAAACTATCTTTTATAAGTCCCATTTGTATATATTAGGCCCCACAGGACCGGGGCTCAAAATACATCGCTTTCCGCAAATTGTGTTTTATCCCGCTCAAGTCCATCCCGGCAACGGATTCCGGTTAATTTTGCTTTGCAAAGCGCGTAAAACAATATGGGTATCATTAGCCGTCAAGGGTTCAAACATTCGATCGTGAACTATGTCGGAGCTGGAATTGGCCTGGTCACCACATTGTTTGTTTACCCCCTGCAGACGGAAGCCTATGGACTGGCACAGTTCCTCATGGCGACGGCTGTATTGTTCATCCCCCTTACCGTGCTGGGTGCACAATCACTTCCGATCCGTTTTTTCCATCGCTTCGAAGATCCTGCAACGGGGCATAATGGTTTTGTAAACTGGCTGTTGCTTCTGACCTTGCTCGGAGGCCTCCTGACCACGTTTCTCACCTGGATCTTCTGGGATCAGATCCTTGGATACTATTCGAACATATCCTCACTCTACCCGCTCTATCTGATCTATTTCCTTCCGATCCTGATCCTGCGCGGTACGATACAGGTCCTCAACACCTACATCAGTAATTTTCACCGGATCGTCGTCCCGTCTATACTGAATGATCTTCTGATCAAGATCACCCTGCCCCTGTTTGTTATTCTGGTATACCTGGAGTGGTGGACCTATCGGGAACTGGTCATTGGACTGGTTCTGCATTACGTCGTTGTCGTAGCCGGCTTGCTGCTCTACCTGCATCATTTAGGTCAATGGACGTTGAACATACACTGGCCCAAATTCAGGGGACCGATTCAGAAGGAGATGAGGACTTACGCGATCTATGGGATCCTGGGAAGCATGGGTGCCTCCATTGCCATGAACCTGGACATCTTCATGATTAGTTCCATGATCTCGCCGCAAGCCACCGGGATCTACAGTATCGCAGCAGTCATGGCCAACCTCATCAACCGCCCCTTGATCGCGATCACGGCTATTTCTGCTCCGATCATCATGAAAGCCTGGAGCAGAAAGGATCATACGGAGATCCAGGAAATCTATTCAAAATCGTCGATCAACAGCCTCATCCCCGGTGGTCTGTTGTTTCTTTTGATCATCCTGAATCTCCAGGACTTGTATTCAATGATGCCCAACAGCCACCTGATCCGTGAAAATGAAACTGCCCTGCTCTTCCTCGGATGTGCCTATCTCATCAATCTGATGACCGGCGTGAATGCCGAGATCATGGTGTATTCAAATCTGTTCAAATGGCACTTCTATACAGTCCTCCTCCTGGCTGTGTTAAACTTTGTGCTGAACTTCTTCTTCATAAGATGGATTGGCATTACAGGGGCCGCATTGGCCACCCTCATTTCATTCTTTGTCTATAACCTGATGAAAGGGACCATCATCTGGTTCAAACACGGTATGCATCCTTTCACGTGGTCACTGGTAAAACTACTGATCATATGCGTCGTGATCGGAGGCGCATTCCACTTCTTGCCACTTCCCGGGCCACCGTGGGTGACTATTGGCCTGAGAAGCTTGCTCCTCGCTACTATTTTTACAGCTGGTGTCTGGTACTTTTCGATCTCATCCGAAGTGACGGCGTTCATTACCAGGGCATTCGCATTTGTTCGAAACGTTTTTTAGTGCCCGGACCCATTCAATCATCAGGAGCCGAATGAATCAAATATTATCGCCTTGAAAGTTACCGTCCTCAGTACATTTGATCGGCAGGGAGGCGCCGCTGAAGCGGCATTCCGTCACGTGGAAGCGCTTCGCCAGGCCGGTGTTGAGGCCCGCATGTTGGTGCGCACGGCCCGGGAAGAGGCCCCCTGGATCGCGGCGACGGGAACCGGCTTTTTCCACCAGAAAAAAATTCAGTTTCTCGAGTGGACAGAGCGCTTCCGGTTCATCCGCCATGCCGCCAGAAGGGAAGACTGGTTTTCCTTTTCCATCGCCGACCTGGGGCAACGGGTCTGCGATCACCCCTGGGTTCAGGATGCCGATATCCTCAACCCGCATTGGGTCCAGAAAGGCTATCTGTCCATCGCTGAACTGGCCCGATTGAGCCGGCTCGGAAAACCGATGATCTGGCACCTGCAGGATATGTGGGCCTTTAGCGGGGGGTGTCACTATGCCGGCGACTGTACTGGTTTTACCCGGTCATGTGGGCATTGCCCCTATCTCAAATCTCCGGGAGATCAGGACCTTTCCGCCGCTATCCTGGCACATAAAACGGCTTCGTTCAGCAAGGCCGAATTTCAGGTTTCCACCTCCAGCCAATGGTTGCAGAAAGAAGCACAAAAGAGCGCCCTTTTCAGCTCCCGGGAAGTCGTCCACCTGCCGATGGGCGTTGATACCGACCGGTATATTCCAGGCGACACCCTGACCGCTCGACAACGACTCGGCCTGCCTGCAACCGGCTTGGTCTTCCTCTTTGTGGCGATGAATGTCAACGATCACCGCAAGGGATTTCAGGAACTTTCTCGTGCATTGACCCTGCTGGCCGACCAGTTGCCGGCTGGCCGCCGGCCGGAGATCACCCTGGCCGTCCTGGGTAAATTTGACACTGAGCAGCATGCCGCCCTCCCCTTTCCGGTCCATCCCCTGGGGTTCAGGACGGACCTCCGGGACATCCTCAGTGCCTACCAGGCGGCCGACCTGTTTCTCCTCCCCTCCCTGGAAGACAATCTGCCCAATACGGTCCTGGAGGCCATGTCCTGCGGGACACCGGTCATTGCCTTTGATTCCGGTGGTGTCCCGGAGATGATCGACCATGGGGCGAATGGCCTCCTGGCCCCGTCCGGCGATGCCGAGTCCCTGGCTCTGGCTATGATGACGTTTGTGTCCATGGAAGAAAAGCAGCTCAGGTCCTGGGGCCAGAGCGCCCGCCACTCCATGATCACCCGCTACGGGTATCCGGTCGTTTCGGCCCTGCATCTGGCTCATTACCGGAAGCAATTGGGATCATCTGATTGAGGAGCTTCCATTTCTTACCTTTGCGCCGAATCAACCACCGTCACCTCCATGACCTTTGACAACCTCCGTTTGGACCTGCAGGATGGGATCCTCCTGGTCACCATGGATCGAGAGCCTGCCCTCAACGCGATCAATATGGCGACGATGGCATCCCTCCATCGGCTGTTCGGTGAATACATCCCGGATCACGATGAGATCTCCGGGGTGATCCTCACCGGCGCCGGACCCAAAGCGTTTGCCGCCGGAGCGGATATCAAGGAATTTGCAAGCTTTTCTGCCCAGGAGGGCAAGCACCTCTCCGCTACCGGACATGAGACCTATTTCCTGATCGAAAAAAGCAGGGTTCCCGTCATCGCCGCCGTAAATGGATATGCCCTGGGAGGTGGTTGTGAACTGGCCATGGCCTGCCATATGCGCATCGCCGGTGAACATGCCAAATTCGGCCAGCCGGAAGTCAACCTCGGGTTGATCCCCGGATATGGGGGAACCCAGCGATTGATCCAGTACATTGGCAAAGGCAAGGCCATCGAACTGCTGCTGACGGCGGATCTGATCAATGCGGATCAGGCACTGCAGTGGGGCCTGGTCAACCATGTGGTTCCCAGCGGAGAAGAGGTCGCCAGGGCCCGGGAGATCCTGCAGAAGATCCAGACCAAGGGACCGGTCGCTGTCCGCAAGATCATCGAAGCCGTCAATGCCTATTTCACCGAAGCAACAGATGGTTTCCACTTCGAGGTCGAATCATTTGGATATGCCTGTGGTACCGAAGATTTCCGTGAAGGTTCCAAGGCCTTTATCGAAAAAAGGAAACCTGCATTCACCGGCCACTAGTCAACCATTTACACACTACTCCTCTAGCCCGTTTTTTTCGCATGAACTCTCGTGATCCGATCCAGACCGATCTTCTCATCATAGGTGCCGGACCGGCAGGCCTTTTCGCTGTCTTTGAAGCCGGCTTGCTCAAAATGCGGTGTCACCTCATCGATTACCTGCCGCAACCGGGCGGCCAGTTGACGGAGATCTATCCCAAAAAACCGATCTATGACGTGCCGGGTCTTCCCTCCGTCCTGGCCGGAGAGCTGATCCAGAACCTGATGGAACAGATCGCCCCGTTTGATCCGGGATTCACCCTGGGGGAGCGGGCCGAAACCATCGAGAAGCAGGAAGACGGTCGATTCCTGGTCACCACTGACAAAGGGACACAACATCTGGCACCAGCCATCGCCATCGCTGGCGGCCTGGGCGTCTTCGAACCACGAAAACCACCCATCGCCAACATTGGCGACTTCGAGGACAAGGGCGTCTATTATATTGTCAAGGATCCGGCAGATTTTGCCCACAAAAAGATCGTGATCGCAGGTGGTGGAGATTCCGCCCTGGACTGGGCGATCTACCTGGCTGATCATGGTTCCGAAATTACCATGGTCCATCGCCGGACCGAATTCAGGGGTGCCCCCGATTCGGTAGAAAAGGTCGAACAACTGGCCAGCTCCGGCAAAATAAACCTGATCACCAATGCCCAGGTCACCGGACTATCCGGAACAGGACATCTGGAATCGGTGACCATCACGACCAGCGACAAGCAAGAACAGGTGGTCAACACAGATGTCTTTTTACCCCTGTTCGGACTGTCACCCAAGTTGGGGCCCATTGCCAATTGGGGATTGGAACTCGACAAGAACGCCATCGTAGTGAATACCCTCGATTACAGCACCAACGTGCCGGGCATCTACGCCATTGGTGATATCAATACATATACCGGCAAGCTGAAACTGATCCTCTGTGGCTTCCATGAAGCCACCCTGATGGTCCAGTCGGCGTTTCAACTGGCCTTCCCGGGTAAAAAACTGAGCTTCAAGTATACCACGGTCACGGGTATCGAAGGACTCCCGTCAACTTCGTGATCCGGATCACAACAACCATTACCCCATCGGCGTTTCTTTGCAGCGTATGAAAGATATGATCCAGATCACCCTTTTTGACCGGCAGGGAGAGGTCCATGAGCTGCAGGCACCTACCGATATGGGGCTCAACCTGATGGAATTGTGCAAAGCCAGTGAGTTGCCGGTAAAAGGCACGTGTGGTGGGATGGCACTGTGTTCGACCTGCCACCTGTATATCGAAAGTGACCATATTCTGCCGGAAGCCTCCCACGAAGAGGAGGATATGATGGATCAGGCCTTTTTTGTTGAGGAAAACAGCCGGCTGGGATGTCAGATCAAGATCACCGAAGATCTCGATGGACTGGTGGTCCGACTGGCCCCGGAAGACGAAGAATTCTAGGAACTACCCCCTTGATCCATATTGCTTCTGGAAATACTGCTGGTATTCCCCGGACGTGACATGGTGAAGCCACTCTTCATTGTCCAGGTACCACCTGGCTGTCTCTTCCAGGCCCTCTGCCATTTGCACCTTGGGTGTCCACCCCAGTTCACGCTGGAGTTTTTCCGCATCAATGGCATAACGCCGATCATGGCCTGGACGATCCTTGACAAACGTGATCAGGGAAGCACTGTCGCCCTCGGGTCGATCCAGCAACCGATCCATGGTCTTGCACAACAGATGGACGAGGTCGATATTCTTCCACTCGTTCTGACCGCCAATATTGTAGGTCTCCCCGGTTACACCCTTGTGGTAAATAGTGTCAATGGCTTCCACATGATCGATGACCCACAGCCAATCACGGGTATACTTCCCGTCGCCATAGACCGGCAATGGCTTGCGCTGCCTGATGTTATGGATCATCAACGGCAACAGTTTTTCCGGGAATTGAAAGGGGCCATAGTTGTTCGAGCAATTGCTAATGATCACCGGCAGCCCGTAGGTATGGAAATAGGCCCGGACAAAATGATCCGAGCTCGCCTTGGAAGCGGAATAGGGAGACCGAGGATCATAAGCCGTTTCCTCGGTGAAGAACCCGGTTTCTCCCAGGCTGCCATACACTTCATCCGTGGAAACGTGATAGAAGCGTTTGCCTTCTAGATTATCCGCCCATTGCCTCCGGGCGGCTTCCAGCAACTGGACGGTCCCGATCACATTGGTCTGCACAAATGCCAGTGGTCCGGTGATAGACCGATCGACATGTGACTCGGCAGCCAGGTGGATGATGCCGTCGAAGGACTGGCGTGAAAAGAGATCCGACAGAAAGGCGGCATCGGTGATATCCCCCTTGATAAAATGAAGGTTGGGCGCGTTTTCAACATCCCGGAGGTTTTCCAGGTTGCCGGCATAGGTCAATGCATCCAGATTCCAGATCTGAACGTCGGGATACTTCTTTACCAGCAACCGCACCAGATGTGAGCCGATGAATCCGGCTCCACCCGTCACCAGGAGTTGTTTACCCTCTGCCATGCTTACCCCGGTTTTACGACTGACTTGAAATATTCATAGGTCCTGGCCAGACCTTCCGCCCGATCCACCTTGGGCTCCCAATCCAGGATCTGTTTGGCCAGGGTGATATCCGGTTTGCGCTGTTTGGGGTCATCGACCGGCAAGGGGCGATAATCAATATGTGCCTTGGGATTGCCGACCAGGCTGAGAACCTCCTGCGCAAATTCCATAATGGTCATCTCCGCTGGATTGCCCAGATTTACCGGCTGGGCATAATCACTCAGAAGCAATCGGTAGATGCCTTCCACCAGGTCATCGACATAGCAGAAGGATCTGGTCTGTTCGCCATCGCCAAAGACCGTCAATCCTTCACCCCGGATGGCCTGCGAGAAGAAGGCCGGGAGTACCCGACCATCGTTGACCCGCATACGCGGACCATAGGTGTTGAAGATCCGGACGATCCGGGTCTCCAGGCCGTGGTAGGTGTGATAGGCCATGGTGATGGCTTCCTGGAAGCGCTTTGCCTCATCGTATACACCCCTCGGGCCGATCGGATTGACATTGCCCCAATAGGTCTCCTTTTGTGGATGTTCCAACGGGTCGCCATACACTTCTGAAGTGGAGGCGATCAGCAACCTGGCTTTCTTCTCCTTGGCCAGGCCCAGCAGGTTATGCGTGCCCAGTGAGCCCACCTTCAATGTCTGGATGGGCATCTGCAGGTAGTCGATCGGACTGGCAGGTGAGGCAAAATGCAGGATGTAATCCAGGTGGCCGGGCACGTGGACAAACTTTGATACGTCGTGATGATAGAAATCGAATTCCTTCAGTTTGAAAAGGTGCTCGATGTTCGTCAATGACCCGGTCAGGAGATTGTCCATTCCGATCACATGATAACCCTCCTTGATGAAGCGATCACTGAGATGGGAGCCGATAAATCCGGCTGCGCCGGTGATCAATATACGTTTCATAGGATGGCTTATACGTGGTAATACTGTCGGATGGTTGCACAAATATGATCGATTTGATCAGGGGCCAATTCTGTATGCATCGGCAAGGAGATCACCTGATCGGCCAATTGTTCGCTGATCGGAAACTGGCCTTTCCGGTATCCATATCCGGCATAGGCCGGTTGCAGGTGCAATGGGACGGGATAATAGATCATGGACGGAATACCGGCTGCCTGGAGGGCCTCCTTCAGTCCGTCACGCCCCTCTGTTACCTTGAGGGTGTATTGATGGAAGACATGGGTCGACCAGGGCGCCCTGGCTGGCACGGTGACCTGGGGGATACCCGCCAGACCGCGATCATATGCGGCAGCTGCAGCCTGACGCCGGGCAATGTATTCATCCAGATGTTTCAGCTTGATGTCCAGAATGGCCGCCTGGATGGAGTCCAGCCGGCTGTTCACACCGACCACATCGTGATAGTAACGCACCTTCGAACCATGGTTGGCAATGGTATTGATCTTCTCCCCGAGGATTTCATCCTGGGTGAAAACAGCCCCTGCATCGCCGTAAGCACCCAGGTTTTTTGAGGGATAGAATGACGTACAACCGATATCGCCGATCATTCCCGCCTTGGCCGTCCGACCATCCTGATAGGTGAAATCCGCTCCAATGGCCTGGGCATTATCCTCCACCACTGTCAATCCGTGTTGTTTCGCCAGGTCGAGGAGCGGCTCCATTGGAGCAGTCTGCCCGTAAAGGTGGACCGGCATGATCACCTTGGTCCGCCCGGTGATCTTACGAGCAACATCCGCAGGATCCAGGTTGAAATAGTGGGGATCAACATCTGCAAATACCGGCTTCAGTCCCAGAAGGGAGATCACCTCCGCGGTAGCGATAAAGGTAAAGGGAGCTGTAATGACCTCGTCACCTGGCTGAAGGTCCAGGGCCATCAGGGCGATCTGAAGGGCGTCAGTCCCGTTTCCACAGGGAATTACCTTATTGGCCTGCAGATAGGCACCCAGGTGCCTGGAAAACGACTGGACCGCACTTCCATTGATATATTGATTGGAATCCAACACCTGGCGGATGGCGTCTTCCACCTCCGATCGGATCGCTTGGTACTGGGTCTTCAGATCGACCATTTGTATCGGTGCAGGAGTAGACATACGCGGGTGTTTATTTGATGGCGCAAATATAGACAACCCCAAAGGAAGGGGCACCAGCATTCCCTGATCCCGGTGTAAAATCACGCACGGGTCAGAAAGATTCTCCAGGCTGCCGTGAACAGGAAAGCGTTAATGTACTCCCTCAGCTTGGAATTCAAGTTCATATCGCTTACATTTGAAATACGGTGAACAGTCACCAAAGAACCAGTCCACTTAAGCACCACTACGCTGTAGTTTGACTCAACATGATGAAAATAAGGGACGGACTTGATCTGTCTAGGGCGGGCCTCAACCGATCTCGATCGGCGTTCTTTTGAACCAGGGGGATTACCGAAATATGTCAGACGCCCCTAATCCTGAACTTTGGGGTCCATATCTCCAACTCGGTGCTTAAGTGGCATTTTTATGCCCAATCGGATGGGGGCAATTCCCTGAAATGGCCATTCATTCCCGCCTTCCTCCGAATCTCTTCCATTTCTCTGACCCTCGGCAGTAATTCTTCCAGATGCCCGATCACCATATCCTGGCGATCCAGTTCTTCCTGCAGGGATAACAACTGATATTCTGCCGGCAGATCCAAACCGATATGATGACCAATGGAAAAGACAGAGGTCAGCTCACTCAGGACAGGGACCGTCTTGTTGATCTGCAGCAAGGACCACAGCTCGCGCACCAGGTCAATGACCTTCAACCGGTTCAGATCGTGTCCATTATCAATGGATGGCAATCGCTCGATCGATCCTCCCGGAAACAGCCAGCCGATCAACATCGGAAAAAAGTCAACGGTCCTGGCCACCCCTACTCCTTCGACCGTCACATCCATTTTGCCGTCCTCATACTGATGGACGATCTTGACCAGTTTCATTTCTGTGACAACAGATTGGACTTTTTTATCGATCACGGATGGAATACAAAACGTTCCCCCTGTTTGATCAATTTGCTGGATCAACTGCCGATACCGGGGTTCGAAGATGTGGAGGTTCAATCGTTCTCCCGGAAACGGAACGAGTTCCAGGGGAAAATGAGGAATATGATGGTTTGGCAGGTCCATACGGAATCAGCGATCATTCTGGGCAGCAAATATCTCCAAATCTTTATTTACCCAACCCGGCGTCTTAAATTAGAGCCACAACCTCCACTATGCGGCTCCTGGCTCTTTCCTCCATCCTGTTCTGTCTGGTCCTTCTCTCCTCCTGTAGCACCCGTCCTGCTGAACTTTCCAATCCGGATGACTTTGAAGCGTATATATCAGCGTACAGCGGTCCGATCATCAACCGGAGCAGTCCGATCCTGGTCACCTTTACCGCTCCCTATGGCAAGGGTCAGGCAGAAAAGCCTGTCCTGCCTAATCCCTTTTCTGTCCAACCTGGCGTAGAAGGGTCTGCCCAGTGGGAAGATGACTACACCCTGAGGTTCACCCCGAAGGAACACCTGCAGTCAGGCGCAGAATATATCGTCCACCTGGATCTCGATCGAATCATCCAGGGATTGCCAGACTCCCTGACCTCCTTCCGGTTCCCGGTACGGGTCAAAGATCAATTCCTTCGACTCCAACTGGAGGATCTGAACATACCGGATGCCACTGCGCCTGAGCTCTTCAGTATCCGTGGGATCCTGTACAGCAACGACATTGCAGATCCGGATCAGGTCGAGGCTTGTATGTCCATTCCTGCCCTGAAGGGAAATGCCAAGATCCTTTGGGAGCATGATCCGGATGGACTGGCCCACCGGTTCAGTATCGGAAGCATTGCTCAAGGCGATGAAGATCGGGAGATCACCTTTCAAATCAGCGGCCAGCCCCTGGGCCTGGATCAAAGCAGTGAAACGACCCTGGTCATTCCCGGCAGCGCACGGTTTCGGGTGGCGACCCTGCGCGTCGAACAGGGAAGCCAGTCCATCGTTCATCTCGCTTTCTCACACCTGGTCAATCCCGACCAGGATCTGACCGGACTGATCATCCTCAGAGAAAAACCGGACCTGACACCCCGCTTCCTGATCGACAAAAATCGGATCACCTGCTATTTTCCAGAGCGTCTGGAAGGCTTGTTCAATCTGGACGTCTTTGTCGGTGTCCGCGATATTCAGGGACAACGGTTGAGCCAGGCCTATTCTGCCCGGACATCCTTTACCCAGGTAGCGCCCCAGGTCCGCCTGGCGGGCAATGGTATGATCCTGCCGCAATCCGATGAGCTATATTTTCCCTTTGAGGCGGTCAATCTGGAAGCCGTGGAGGTGGAGATCTTCAAGATCCATGCGAATAACATTCTTCAATTCCTCCAGGTCAACAGTCTGGACGGCTCTTATGAACTCCAGCGTGTAGGTAAGATCATCCACAGGAGCACTGTCGATCTCAGCGCCCTGAATCCGGAAAAAAACAACTTCGAATGGGTGCGCTATGCGCTTGATCTGGCATCGCTCATCCAGAAGGACCCCAGGGCCATCTACCAGGTCAGGATCGGTTTCTGGCCACACCAGACCGGCTACAATTGCGATGAGGCCGCTCCGGCCGAGGTCGGCGCCAGTGATGAGAGCGAGGGGGATGACTATTGGCAACCAACCCAGGATCCACCGGAATCCATTATGGATGCTTACTGGGGGCCGTACGGGTATCAACGCAATTACTCCTGGAATAACCGGGACAATCCGTGCGCGCCGGAGTATTATCATTCGGATCGCTTTATTTCCCGGAATGTGCTCGCGTCCGACCTGGGCATCACGGTCAAAATGGGCGAGAACGGCGATATCCTGGCGGTGGTCACCGACCTCAAAACGGCCAACCCTGTCTCCGGAGCAGAAGTCCAGTTTTATGACGAGCAGATCCAACGCATCCAGACGGTTCGCACCGATGAACGGGGGATCTACCTGGGCAAGGTGAAGAGCGCGCCTGACTTTGTCGTGGTCAAGTCGGGAGTTTCCTCGGGATATCTGGTCCTCCGGCGAAATGAAAGCCTGTCTACCTCAGACTTCGAAACCTCCGGTGTAGCGGTCCAGAAGGGCCTGCGGGGTTTCACCTATGCCGAACGCGGTGTCTGGCGGCCGGGTGATTCCATTTTCATGAACCTGATCCTGCACGATCCCGAAAAAACCCTTCCCCAAAACTACCCCGTCAGCATGGAGCTGTTCGATCCACGTGGACGACTGTCCAGGAAGGTAGTCAATGCCAGTCCTGTGGGCCCGATCTATGCCTTTCATGTGGCGACCACGGCGGATGCACCCACCGGTTCCTGGCATGCAAAATTCAGTGCAGGTGGTGCCGTCTTTCACCACTACTTGCGGATCGAGACCATCAAACCGAATCGCCTGAAGCTGAAGCTGGATTTTGGCAAGGAACGACTGGCCATCAAAGACGAACCGATTCGCGCTACCCTGCAGGCAAACTGGCTGCACGGTGCCCCGGCCAAGAAACAGGCGGTTCAGATCGAGGCCAAAGCCAATCATATCCGCCCGAACTTCAAGGGATACAGTGAATTTTCCTTCACCCATCCGGAAAGAAAGCACGAACAGTATGCCGGTTTTGTGTGGACCGAAGGCATTACCGATGCTTCCGGGACATTTCAGGTACAGGGAAAAAAATTGTTCGGACAATACCCGCCGCCAGGCAAGATCCGGATGGATTTCAAATTCCGGGTCAATGAGCCCGGAGGCGGATTCAGCCAGGATTTTCGTTCCATTGAATATGATCCCTACACATCCTATTGTGGCGTTTCCATTCCAAAAAACAAAAACGGGACACCTACATTCGGGCCTCATGAAAAGGTAACGATCACCTTTGCCTGTGTGGATCCGACAGGAAAGCCTGTACCGGGACGAAAGTTGGCCCTGAAAAAGGTCAAAATGGAATGGCGCTGGTGGTGGGAGCGGTATCGCGACAACCGCATGGATTACAACCAGCAGGATGGCCAGGACCTGAAAGAGGAAACCGTGGTCACGACAGATCAGAAAGGGAGGGCGACCTGGACGCTCACCTTCCAGGAGTATGCCCGTTACCTGGTGGAGGTCCACGACCCCGTTTCCGGCCACAGCGCCGGGGCCAATATCTACATCTATGATCGTTCCAGTCCTGCGAATAAGGACTCCCGATACTTTGCTTTTTCAACGGATAAGGACACCTATGCCCCGGATGAGAAGGTCTCCATTATCCTCCCGGGAGCGTCTGCGGGCAAGGCCCTGATCAGCGTTGAGTCGGGTGCGGGGATCCTCGAGGCACATTTGATCTCCCTGCAACCGGATCAGACCACCTATTCCCTCACTGTGACCCGGGATATGGTCCCGAATGTGTACTTGAATGTCGCCCTGATCCAGCCTCATGATCAAACAGGAAATGATCTTCCCTTGCGGCTGTACAGTGTCCGTTCCATTCAAATCCAGGATCCACAGTCCAGACTCGAACCGGTCATCAGTGCTCCGGATGAGATGCGTCCTGACCAGAAATATGACATCACCGTTCGTGAAGCTGCTGGCAAACCCATGTCCTATACCCTGGCCCTGGTCGATGAAGGATTGCTGGACCTGACCCGGTTTGCGTCTCCCGACCCGTACCGGCATATTTTCAGCAAGGAAGCACTGGGGGTCAGTACCTGGGATGTGTTCGATCAGGTCCTCGGCGGGTTTGCGGCCGAATTGAGACGCATAGTATCCATCGGTGGGGATGCTGCGGCGGCCAAGCCGGATGGCAGCCCAAAAGCGAACAGGTTCAAACCGGCCATCGTGCATTTGGGCCCCTTCGAGCTGAAGGCCGGCCGATCAGCCAAACACCGGATCTCCATTGACAACTATGTCGGCAGCGTGCGGCTGATGGCGGTAGCGGCAGGCAACCTGGCCTATGGCCATGCAGAAAAAACCATCCCGATCCGAAAACCCCTGATGACTGTTGCCACCCTTCCCCGTCAACTGGGGATCCGGGAAGAACTGTCCCTTGCGGTCACTGTTTTTGCCATGGACAAGAAGATCCGGTCAGTAGATGTCTCCGTGAAGGAAACCAGTGGCCTGATCAAGTTTACGCGATCAACAACCGCCCGGCTGACCTTTAGCAGCCCGGATGAGCAGACCATCTATTTCCCCATGACCGTGCTGGAAGGTTCAGGTGTGGCTCGATTCAGGATAGAGGTCAAGGGCCATGGTGAATCGGCTACGCAGGAGGTGGAAATCGCCGTCCGCAATCCCAACCCCTCACAAACCGTGGCCCACACTCAATTGATCAAGCCTGGTGAGCAGGTGACGCTGAGGGTACCCCTGATCGGGACGCCCGGGACCAACAGCGTCAAGCTGGAGGGATTCACACTTCCCCCGGCACAGGTGACCAAGCACCTCAATTATCTGATGAACTATGAGTTTGGATGTTTGGAACAAACCACATCCAAGGCCTTTCCACTGCTATACATGAGCAAGCTGGCCGACCTTCCTGAGGGAGCAGCCCGGGACATCCGTGATCGGATCGCAGCCGGGATCCATCGCATCCTCTCCATGAAGGATGGCGCTGGCAGGCTGACCTACTGGCCCAGCGGCAATTATCACCATTTGTGGAGTGAGATCTATGCCACCCTGTTTCTCAATCTGGCCAAACAGGAGGGCTATGCCGTTTCCGAATCCGGTCTTCGTTCGATCATGAACAGCCAGAAGCGGTTGGCCAATGATTGGTCGGTTGATCGTAAGGCTTTGGAAAAATACGGGTCCTACACCACAACCTTGCAGGCGTTCCGACTCTTTATGCTGGCAAAAAGCGGCGAACCGCAGCTGGGAGCCATGAACCGGTTAATGGAAGAAGCGTCCCTGCCCGAGTTGGAGCGGTGGTTACTGTCCAGTGCCTATGCCGTGGCCGGAAAAAAGGAGATCAGCCGAAAAATCAGGGCGGGATTACCCCGGTCCGTATCCATGTACCGGGACAGGCGGCACACCTTTGGCTCCGATGTGCGGGATATGGGCTTGATGGTCATCTCCCTGCTGGATGCACAGGATCGGACCAATGCCTTCCTGACCTTGAAAACCATGGCTGAACGGATGAATTCCGACCGATGGTATTCGACTCATTCCCTGTCCATCGGATTGTGGGCCTATGCGTCCTATGCCCGGTCGGTCCCTGATCCAGCGAGTCTATCCATGACCTACAGCCTGTCCGATGGGACAAAAAAACAGATCGGCACCGACCAGAATATGTTGCAGGTCGACCTTCCTCCTGAAAAACTGGATAATAAACCGCTGGTCATTACCAATACATCAAAAACCGAACTCTTTGTACAATTGTCCATGACCGGGCAACCGGATCTGGCAAATGAACTAGCGATCGCCAATGGCATCACCCTGGTGGTCCATTATACCGATGTGAATGGGTCCGGGTTTAACTATGAACGGATACCGCGGGGCACGGACTTTTATGGAACAGCCCGGGTGTGGAATGCCACCACCTCCGGGGAAACTTTGACAGAGGTTGCCCTTCAACAGATCATCCCTACCGGATGGGAAATACGGAATCTGAAAATGGATCAGGTGGCGATCACCAGTCTGAAATCTGATTATGCCAAATATGAGGATGTCCGGGACGACCGGGTCAACCATTTCTTTGACCTGCATGCCCATCAGAACAAGGATGGAACAAGAAGCCCCCAGGTGTACCATATGGCCCTCACGGCCTCCTACCCTGGGAAGTTCTATCTACCGGCACAAAAGGTGGAAGCCATGTATGATCCTGACTTTACCGCCACTATCCCGGGAAGATGGGTAGAGGTCTATGATCCGGCCCAGGAAGGAGATTAGTCTTACTGTCTGATGATCTGTCTGGTTTCGAGGATCTGATGGCGATCCAGGAGGATCACCTGGTATGTTCCGGATCCAGGAATAGGCATTTCCAGGGTACCGGCAAGGTCACCAATGGTTTTACCGGCGATCAGTCGGCCCTGGAGATCAACAATCCGGATGCAGGCATCGGGTGTGAGGGCATCTCCTGAGACCTCTAAGCGAAGGAGATCACCAGTAGGATTACCCAGGACACGCAGATAAGGTGTTGCAGGAGCAGGTTGGTGTGTAGATGTGACCATGGGAATGGCTGTGAATACAGGTCCCTTCACCCAGTTGCCCATCATCTTTGTGACCAGCGATCCACTGCCATGCAGGATATTGTCCATACTCACCTGATTGAATAATTTGAGGTAGTCGGCATGGAGATGTACCGCTGTCCCCATACTGACGGATTGGGGCTCATCCAGCACGACCTCAACCTGGGTCAGGAGTTGATCTCCCACCACATGGAACTCCCAGACCTTCTCCGGATCACCGTCCTGGTTACCATCCAGCAAGCCTTCAATGGCGAGAAAGCGATATCCGCTGGCCCAGCCCCAGTGCATACTCGGGGATTGGAAGGACAGGGGATGGTCTGCCGGCCACAATGCCGGGTCTGCATGGTTGGTGGCACTATCGACGCCGATGGAGAAGGCGATCCCTTCGATCTCCTGGACATCCGCCATACCAAGCTCATATTCATCCTGAGTGCCGTGGACCAGTATGTAGAGGTCCTCAAAGGCGTGTCGTTGTCCGCCGTCATGGATCAATTCGATATCACTGAGGTAATAGGACAATCGGGTCACCATGAAATTGCCCTGGATGGAAGGATAGACCTCTCCGGGTGCCAGCAACTCATCAGCAATAGCGTGTTGAAACTTGAGGGTGACCGGCACTTCCTGGGCGGAGAGCAGGGTCGTCAAGAAAAGACTGAAGGATAGGAGGAATGTTCTCATGGCGGGGTGTGATTTGGGGATCAGGCTTTACCCGGTTCTGGCATCTTGCAGGCCTCGTCGGCGGTTTTGCCACAGACAGTACATTCGCCCAGTTGATTTTTCAACATGGGGTTATTGGAGGAACAACTGCCCCTGAACTCGTTCCCGGTCAGGATATGACGGATGTTGATGAGCACAAAGGAGATGAGGAATACGCCAAATATGATGGCAAGGGTGTACAGGAATTGCATAATGATGACTTGATCAGACCACAAATCTAACAGGTTCACCCCATCTTTGGTTCCGAAATTCAAAAAGCTTACCCATGGATCCACAACGTCATCAGAAAAGTGAAGCAGCCTTTGGCAGGCTCTGCAAGATCATGGACGAACTGCGGGAGCAGTGTCCCTGGGATAAAAAGCAGACGCTCGGGAGTTTGCGCAACCTGACCATAGAAGAGACTTACGAACTGGCGGACGCCATTCTGGATGAGGATCTGCCGGGGATCAAGGAAGAGATCGGGGACCTGCTCCTGCATATGGTGTTCTATGCCCGGATCGCTGAGGAACAAAATGCGTTCGATATCGCGGATGCCCTTCATGCCATTTCAGAGAAGCTGATCGAACGTCATCCGCACATCTATGGCGACCTGAAGGTGGCTGATGCTGAGGAAGTCAAGCAAAACTGGGAAAAGATCAAGTTGCGGACGGGCAAAAAATCTGTGTTGGAGGGTGTACCGATATCCCTACCGGCCATGGTCAAGGCCTATCGGATGCAGGAGAAGACCGCCCAGGTGGGATTTGAATGGGACACACCGGACCAGGTGTGGGAAAAGGTGGAAGAGGAAATGCAGGAATTGCGAGAAGCCCTGGACCAGGGGCAACCTCCGGAACGGGTAGAGGAAGAATTCGGTGATATCCTCTTCGCTCTGATCAATTATGCCCGGTTTATCAAGGTGGATCCGGAGACGGCATTGGAGCGGGTCAATCGAAAGTTCAAGAAGCGATTCGAATATATCGAGGCCCATGCCGGGCGGGATCTGAAGACTATGAGCCTGGAAGAAATGGATGTACTTTGGGAGGCCGCCAAGCAATTTGATCGAAAATAGGTGAGGCTCAGAACAAAAGACTGTAGCTTATTTGAATATCTATGGAAATCAACTACCTTTGCACCCGCTAAAGAAGATTTACGAAATCGCATTTGGTCACCTCTATTATTTGACAATCATGAGTGTTTACCTGAGTAAGGAAAAAAAAGACGAGATTTTCACCAAGT
>JAUIEA010000219.1 GCA_030429045.1 Bacteroidia bacterium
CTATCATGTGCTGATCTTTGCCAGCTGGTTCGGGGTGATCGCCAACCTGGACTTTTTGCTATTCTTCCTGAAGGGCAGATTGAAACAGGGCGCTTCCACCCTCTCCCATCTGGGTTTTGGCCTGATGATCATCGGCATTATCGCTTCCGGACTGAAGAAGGAGCATATCTCCCACAATCGCTTTGCAATGGAAGGACTGTTGAGTCGTGATATGATCGATCGCAATGTCCTGCTATTCAAGGATTCGCCCCTCTTTATCAAGGGATACGAAGTGACGTACAAGTCGGATACGCTGGTGGGCCATACCCGGACGTACTCGATCGACTACATCCAGAGGGATGAATCAGGCCGCGTCGTGGATGAATTCACGGTCCAGCCAAGTATTCTCTTTGACAAGGACTTCAAGAAGCAGGCGGCCTCCAATCCCAGCACCAAACGTTATTTTTCCAGGGATGTGTTTTCGCATATAGCGGGCCTGCCCAATGAGCAGGCAGATGTCGAGCGGGCGAAAGTGAAGGAGGATAGCCTGCGCTACCTCGTTCATCTCCTGGCTCCGGATTCGGCAAGTTCGACTGGCCGGGTTTCCGCATCCATCATCGGGTGGACGGATGTGGCCAGTCATCCGGACTATGAGCCAGAACCTGGTGATCAGGTGATCGCCACCACGCTTGAAATGCGATCTGAAGATGTGGATTCGGCGCTGACCTGCACTCCGCTGATCGTCCTTCGGGATAATCTGGTCTACTCCTTTCCGGAAAAGGTAGATCGTCTGGGTGCAAAGGTCCGCCTGAACGATGAAGTTTTTTCTGGATTCCTGATGCCGGATGATTCGTTGTTCTACCGACCGGTGGAGTTGGGCCTGGAAGAATCCTTTGACTTCGGTGGGTATACCATGACCCTGACCGGGTTTGACAAATCTCCGAAACATCCACAATTTGTGCAGGAGGAGGGCGATATCGCAGTGGCAGCGCATGTAAATGTCGAAACAAGCAGAGAGAATGGCTACCAGGAGACCCAGTCTCCGATCTTCCTGGTTCGTGAAAACCAGCCGTACAATATCAAAAGCTATTCGCCGGTGACCGGGATCCACAGCCGGTTTGTCAAGCTGAACCCGGAAAACGGAAAGGTCACCCTATGGGTGGCACAACAACCTGATTTCCAGGGCTTGCCCGTCGAGATCGCTGACAATTATGAACGAGAGGACTATATCGTCCTGGAAACCATCCTCTTCCCCGGGATCAATCTGTTCTGGTTGGGTGGTCTCCTGCTGATGCTCGGACTGGGTCTGGCCGCCTGGAATCGTCGATATCTGTACAACGAGACATCATGAACACCGTCAGTCTGATCGGATCCGGGAATGTGGCCTGGAATCTGGCCCATGCCTTTCGAAAGGCCGGAGTACAGATCCATCAGATCTGGTCACGAACATCCGGACATGCCACCTCCTTGTGTCAGGAAACCGGTGCCCGGGAAGCGCGGGACCTGGCTGAACTGAAGGCGGGCGACGGGTTGATCCTGATTTGTGTGCCCGACCATGCCATTGCCGAGGTGATCAGCCAGTGCCTTACATCAGGATTTGACAACCCTCTGATCTGCCACACTTCTGGAGCCACAACCATGGATGTGTTTCCGGATCATTGGACGTCTGCAGGCGTCTTCTATCCCTTGCAAACCCTCACGAAAGGCCATGAGCGGGATTTTGGGGGAATACCGATCCTCGTGTCGAGCCGAGCGGTGGAGGTGACCCAACGGCTGCAGGCCCTGGCGGCACAGTTGAGCAGCAAAACGGCCATTGTCACCGATGAGGAACGCCAGCGGTATCATCTGGCCGCGGTCATGGTCAATAATTTTGTCTATCACCTCTGTGATAAGGCGTTTGCCCAGGTCGAAACCCATCAACTGGATCCATCTTTGCTTCACCCGCTGCTGATCGAGACGGTAGACAAACTGATCAAACTTCGGGGGGATCGGGTCCAAACTGGTCCGGCGATCCGAGGAGATGTCAACAGTATTTATGCCCATTTGCGACTCTTGGCTGATGACCCTTTACTGGCTGCCTTGTACCGTCAGCTATCCCTATCCATTAACCCCGCTCTAGACCTTTGATCCATGCGTGTCGTCGGTGAAATTCCCCATCCGGTGTATAAAATCACCCTGTTCCATTACCAGGATCGATGGACCATTCAGGTAGCCAATGGCCCGTATCAGTTTCGCACCAGCCTGATGTCGGTGGCAGGTCTGGATACGGTAGAAGACATCCACAAGCTGGTGGATCAGGCCTTTTTACTGGAGGCTCGAACGATCTTTGAACAGATACACCAGGCGACCCGGACACGTATCACAGCTGTACTTGACGATGGCGGGGAAACCGGTTGAGCGGCAGCAGTCAGATATTTAGTGGTCGGTTTTCAATGCGTTTGAACCAGTCTCCCTGTCATCGAGCCAGTGCCGGATGAATCGCCGGATGACATCCAGTCCCACATCAAATTTTCGATTGTTGTTGATGATAATATCACAATCATCAATGTAGGGTTTGATATACTTTTCAAACGTGGGGAGGACATGGTGCTGGTACCTGTAGAGCACATCATCCAGCGGGTAGTTCCGTTCCACCTGATCCCTCCTGATCCGGCGAATCACCTTCAGGTTTTCCTTGGCGTGAAGGAAAATACTCAGATCAAGCAGTTTCCTGATCTTGGAAAAATGGAGGACAAACAATCCTTCAACGATGATCACAGGAGCGGGATGAAAAACAAGTTCTTTTGGCTCTTGCAAGTCATTATTAAAGGTGTATTCCTGCCGATGGACAGGTTCACCGTGCATCAAGCGGACAATATCCCGGTGAAAGGCCTTTTTATCGATGGACTTCGGTCGGTCAAAGTTGGCGACACCCTGCCGGTCGGTGTGTTGTTGCTCCCGGGGCAGATAGTAATCATCCTGAGAAATGATGCAGACTTCACCCGGCGGGTAAGTCTTCTTCAATTCCTGAATGAAGGAAGTCTTACCCGAACCGCTTCCGCCGGTTATGCCAATGATGAGATGCCGTCTTTCCACAGGGACGAAGGTAGTATGTTTTCCATTTTCGTGACCGGTGATGTCCCGCCCCGAGGGTGCAAATCCAGGAAGTGTCAGGGATTCATGGGAATAGGCTATTTTGGCCATCGAATAGAATGCATATCGGATGTTTAAGGCGAGTTGGCTATGGAATGGATGATGGACTTTGGAAGGGGTATACTGGGCCTGGTACTGTTATTGGGTATTGCCTTCCTTCTGAGCCGGGATCGACGGGCCATCAACTGGCGGTTGGTGGGAATGGGTGTCCTGTTGCAGATGCTGGTGGCCATTGCCATCCTCAAGGTGCCGTTCATCAATTCGATATTTGACTATGTGGCCAGGTTCTTCCAGGCGGTGTTGACTTTCAGCTCGGCCGGCGCAAAATTCCTGTTTGGCAATATTATCACAGACCTGAACACCTTTGGTTACATCTTCGCTTTCCAGGTACTGCCCACCATTGTTTTTTTCTCTGCGCTTTCGGCCATCCTCTATTATTTCGGCATTCTGCAAAAGATCATTTACGGCATGGCCTGGGTGATGAAGAGAACGATGCATCTTTCCGGATCAGAAAGCCTCGCGGCTGCGGCGAATGTCTTCATTGGTCAAACCGAAGCACCCCTGGTGATCA
>JAUIEA010000220.1 GCA_030429045.1 Bacteroidia bacterium
TCTTCCATATATCCTGTTTCTCTCACAAATATAAGAAATCTCAGGGGCGTATCCGCTTTCCACAACTACTTGAGATGCAGGACCTAAACAGCTCTTAACTCATCATTAACAGCGATCCGCAGTCATAAATTTTCCTCCAAATGGTCATTCCCCTATTTTTGTCATATCGATTCACCAAAAAAATGCTGGAGATGAAAAAATTATTGAGTTTGCTTTTATTCCTTGGACTGGCAACATTCACATTTGCTCAGGACGAGGCGACAACTGGCCCTTCTGCAAAGTTTGAGACTATTGAGATCGACTATGGTACGATCGAACAGGGAGCCGATGGCATCCGGAAGTTCATGTTCACTAATACAGGTACTGAACCTTTGGTGATCAAGAATGCCCGCGGAAGTTGTGGTTGCACCGTTCCAACCTGGCCAAAAGAGCCTGTCATGCCAGGTGAAACCGCATCAGTTGATGTCAAGTATGATACTAACCGTGTTGGCAAATTCACCAAAACGGTGACATTGACCACGAATGAAGCGATCGGTACTCGTATGTTGACCATCAAAGGTATGATCAATAAAAAGGAAGTTGAGCAGGCAGTTCCAGCGAGCAAGCCAAGCATCCTGAAGGACGGCGAGTAAGACCGTTTCTTGTACACCGTATAAAACCCCTTGTCATGGATCTGTCCAATGCAAGGGGTTTTTCTTTTCCGGGATGCCATGCAAACCTGTAATTTGCAGGCAAATGCACATTATGGCTTTGGTTCGTTTTATCCTGGCAATCCTGATCACCGCAGGTGTGATCTACCTCCTCGATCACCAGGTAAACGTGGGTGAGAATACCCTGCCTCCCCCCGGCAAATTTTTTTCTCCCCAGCATGGTTTCTGGATGAATGCTGAACCTGCAGGCTTGCGCTATCCCCATCGTGACCTGCATCTCACCGGACTACAGGGCGAGGTGGACCTGATCTTTGATGACCAGATGGTGCCGCATATCTATGCCGGGTCCGATCTGGATGCAGCCTTTGCTCAGGGGTATGTCTCTGCCATGCTCCGCCTATTCCAAATGGATCTCAGTTCCCGGGCCCCCCTGGGCAAATTGTCGGAGATCCTGGGAGAACGAACTCTGGAATATGACCTGGGTCAACGCCGGAAAGGACTGCTGGAAGCCGCTGAACGTCTGGCCGCTTCCTGGGAACAGAATCCGCAGGTCAAGCCACTGCTCCAGGCCTTTACTGACGGGGTTAACGCCCGGATCGATGAACTGGATGAGCGCGAATGGCCCCTCGAATTCAAGCTCCTGGATTACCACCCCGAGCCCTGGACCTTTACCCGGTCTGCAGGCTTTATCATGGCCATGTGTGAGACACTGGCCCGTACCGCACATGATATCCCTCTGAGCAATGCCTATCAGGTGGTCGGGTCCGGTGATTTCCCATTCTTGTATCCCAACAGGAACCCGAAAGATATCCCCGTCATCCCGGACACAACGGAACAGGTACTGCCTGACCCGGGATCATCTCCTCCGGCCCCTCCGGTGTCCGGTACCTGGGGATACCAGGATTGGCTACCCGAAAGCGAACAGGGCATTGGGAGTAACAACTGGGTGGCCGGCCGCATAAAAACCCGGGATCACCTGTCCATCCTGTGTAATGATCCCCACCTGACCCTGACACTGCCATCGATCTGGCTGGAAATGCAGATCACCACCCCAAAAGCCTCCTCCTATGGGGTGGCCTTTCCCGCATTATTGGGGATTGCCATCGGCTTCAATGATCACGCTGCCTGGGGATTCACCAATGCCGGGCACGATGTCATGGACTGGTATGCCATCCGCTGGACCGATGACACCAAATCGACCTACCTCCTGGACGGACAGGACGTCAAAGCGATCATGCGACCTGAAAAGGTTTTCGTCCGGGGAAGACCGGAACCGGTTCTGGATACCGTACGCTTTACGGTTTGGGGCCCTGTGCCCAATCTGAAAACAGGCACTTCCGGGGCCGACCTGGCCATGCACTGGATCCCCCTGCTGGATATTGACGACCGAATGGGACTGGCATTTACCAAGATCAATCAGGCGACCTCCCTCGACCAGTGGTTGGCCCCACTGTATGCCTATGATGCCCCCATGCAAAATGCGTTGTATGCCACCACCTCCGGAGATATCGCACTTCGGGTCAGTGGATTGCTCCCCATCCGCAACCAGACGGATGGCAGGCTCGTCCAGGATGGCTCCTCATCCTCGGTCGGCTGGACCGGATTTGTGCCCGACCATGAAAACCCCTTTACCCTCAACCCCCCGCAGGGGTATATCGCCTCTGCCAACCAGCAGTCGACTGATGCGACCTACCCCTATGCCTACAATGGTATATTCGAAAGCTATCGGGGACGCTATATCAACCAGCAGTTGCGCAGCCGGAATGCCCTGACCATCGAGGACATGATGGCCCTGCAATCTGACAATACCAGCCTGTTTGCGCTGGAGGCGATGGCTGTCTTTTTCCCCTTGATCGATTCAACTGCACTATCCGATCCGGAGGTCCTGGCATTGAAAAGCCTGCGAGCTTGGGACGGGCGCTTTGAAGCACTGAACAATATGCCCCTGCTCTTCGATCTGTGGCAGAAGCAGGTCGACAGCCTGACCTGGGACGAACTCTATGCTGCCAGAGAGCAAATGCCGGTAGAACTTCCCGAAGAATGGCGGTTGCTGGAACTATTGCAATCGACTCCCGATCTGAACTGGTTTGACCATAAGTCTACACCTGAGGTAGAGGACGCGCAGCAGATCGTGACCCTCGCCTGGAAAAAGGCGTTACGTCAATTCAACACCTTGTCTGCATCCGGAAAGGGACACTGGTCGGCTTTCCAGTCCACTGATATCCTGCATGTCGCCCGGATCCCTGCGTTTTCTGCCTTAGATCTCGAATTGGGTGGCAACAAGGATGCCCTCAATGCCATTACCTCAACAAACGGCCCTTCCTGGCGAATGATCGTCGAACTGGGGCCCCAGATCCGTGCCTTTGGCATCTACCCGGGCGGTCAATCCGGCAATCCCGGCAGTCCGTACTATCGGAACTTTCTGTCGACCTGGCAAAATGGGGAATACCGATCCCTGCAGATCCGGAGCAAGGAGGAACTGATGAAGGAGGCTCCTCTGCTTGCGCTGACCCTGAAAAAAAACAATCCATGATCCGACCCATCGCCATCATCCTTGCCATCATTGCCCTCTCGTTCATTTCAGGCCCCTGGCTTCCCTGGTGGACCATTGCGCCGATCTCGGCCGTCGTCTGTTTCCTGCTGCGCGCCCGGCCGGTAGTGGCCATTGTCGAAGGATTTCTGGCCGGTTTATTGCTTTGGGGTGGCCTGGCATTCTTTCAGGATCAGGCCAACGAGCATATTCTCAGCAGCCAGATCGGGGTCCTGTTCAACGGGCTTTCTTCCCTGATGGTCGTCCTGGTCACCGGGATCATCGGCGGACTCGTCTCAAGCCTGGGTGCATGGACAGGTGCCTCCGCACGGGTTCTCTTCCAACAGCCGGATAAATAATTTTAAATTTATCTTTTTTCTATAGGATATTTATTTATATTTGCTGAGCGAATCCTAGCAGCCTGTTCCTTATCCCGGGAGCATGGTTCTGGTGCTGTAGCACCGATAATCCCTATGAACATTTTCTGATTCTCTTGCCGG
>JAUIEA010000056.1 GCA_030429045.1 Bacteroidia bacterium
TAATGCCCCTTGATCTCGGATGCGGTCATCCCCAATGCCAGTCCTGCTGCGATGATGGATCCGGTACTCGTCCCACCGATCAGATCGAAGTAATCGGACAAACGGAGATCCGGATTGGAATGACGCTCCCGGAGAATGGATTCCATCTCTTCCAGATAGCCCAGGGTGAGCACTCCGCGAACGCCTCCACCATCAAGAGCCAGGATGCGTTTCGGCCCGGGTGAGGTCAGACGCTGGTGCAAGGAAGAAACCGCCATGAAGTTGTTGTATTTCTCACAATATAAGGAATATCACGTTTCCCTTTCAGCGACTGCGCGGACCGCATGCCATCGCATTTCGATCAAACAACGGGCAGGAAAGACGATTGGAAAAGATCGCCAGAATGGTGCAGAATCCCGGTTGCAGACCAAAACAGGGGCGCAGTCCTGTATCCTGTCTGAAGGATCGACTGATCTGGTCAACCCGGATACTGATTCCTTATGCGGTCGAACCCAGCTGTTTCAAGATACGCACCCACACTCGTGCATCGGTGCTTGTCGGCCTGCCGGAATGATAACTGATGATCACGCCCCTTTTGTCCAGCAAGAAGATATGGACAGGACTGTCATTCAACCGCAGGGTTTTTCGAAAGACATTGTTTTGGTCATAAACCACTGACCAGGTTGCAGGCTTGTTTTTTCGCTCCGTAAAAAGTGCCTGTACGATCCCATTTTCACGGGCCTCATTGAACTTACCGGCCATCTGCCCCAGCCATGCTCCAGCCTGGATCATACCATCCGGTTTCCACGACGATTGCGTGTCCATCACCTTGACCAGGAATCCTTCGGTGGCCGACAGACGACTGTTCTCCAGGGCTGCTTCCACCGGACCCAACAGCTCCTGCCGGTCAGGATCAATCAAGACCAGCAGGCAGGGCTTCCCCTTGACATCACTACATTGCCAGGCCCCTCCCCCGAGTCTTCCACCGTTTTCCTCTTTCAGCTCGACCGGGGGAATGGGCTCCCCCTCTACAGGTTGAGCCTGGATGAATTGGGGAAGAAGCATTCCCAAAAGCAGGATGAATAAAGTGGTTCGCATCATACAGAAAGGCGGGGTGAGTGAGCTGTCATCAGTCGTTGTAGGCTCATTACAGATTGGCTCGAATGATCCGCTTCAATTCGCGAATATCCTGATCACTCAATGCTCCGGATTTGCTGTACAGGAGCGTTCCGTCCTTCCCGAAGGTCAGGACGTGATAGCTGTCATCCCGGAGGCCCCATTTCCTGACCAGCACCTTATCCCGGTCCATGATGTAGATCGAGTCGGGATAGTCCTTTTGCTTTCCTTTCAGGATCATCTTGATCACTGCATCGGGTTTCCAGGTCGCAGCTGAATTGACAATAGCCATGGAGCCATACTTGTCCCGGGGAAAATTTTCCGATTTGAGAGAACGCTCCACATGTTCATTGAGGTCTTTTTCGTCCGGGTCCACATACATGACGGTATAGACTTTCCCTTTGATTTCGGTGGAAGACCAATCGCCTCCCGTGACCTTTCCCCCCTGATCGCCGGAGATCTTGACGGCTGAGGGCATGGATCCGATGGCTAATTGGGCCTGAAGTTGGACAGACCAGCTGAACAGGGAAAAGAGGAGGCAAATGCGAATAACAGGTTTCATAAGATTCATTTCAGGACGAAAAATAAAGATTTAGAATGGCTCCTTTTAAAAGGCCTCAACTATGCTTCAGGTTACACTGATCAAAAAGTTTTGGACAGGTCGGCGCCTGGGAATGCACTCCTCCCAATCCGTCCAGGCTGAAGACTGATCGAGAGAGTCTTTCCCGGATGGAACGAAACAGACCTCAAAACCAGTGCCCCAGGTAGAGATACAGGCTCCAATCCGGATCCGTGTAAGACCTGCCGGCCAAAATCCGGAACGGCCCCACGGGTGACCGAAAGACATATCCCCCACCAAACCCGCCAACCCGGTCAGCATTGAATGCCAAACGATCAGTGTTCTTTCGTGTGGTCAGCTGCCCTTCGTTCCAGACGACCATGAAGGCATGGTTTTTCACAAATGCGTACTGGACTTCCGCCCCCAGCAAATGCAGGCCTCCATCCGTATTCAACTCCATTCGTTCATATCCCATCACCGGAGTCAGGTTCAACGGATAGCTCTCTCCATACCCTCCACCAAAGATCGTATTAGGCCCGATCAAGGGTCGACTGATCGTACTTTTACTTCTCAGGCTACCCAGGAAGGACCACCGTTGTCCGAGCGGAAAACTCTGGGACAACTGGGCTCGATAGAATGTAGCCGGGCCCTGCAAGATCCCCTTCTCCAGATCGGAGGAAACGATCAGTTCGAGATGGACTTCCGCCCCCCTCGGTCGACGGGGATCCCGATAGGGTTTGAAGTGAAAATAAGTGCGCAGATTCAGCAGGTCATAGGTGGCCTTTCCCGTCCCCAGCAAGTCAAAAGCATCGCCGAAGAAATCTGTGTGTTTGTATTCTGCGATCACCCCCAACAGGGTGTTGGTCTGCAGGAGGCTCTGGACCCCCAGGCCGGCAGCCACATGTTGCATGACATAGCGGCTGAACACCTTGTTGTCGATATACAGGGGTTGTCGAAATCGAAAATAGCCGGCCTCGATCACCGGCGCCCAACCGGAGCCCAGGACCGAATGGGAGCGCAACCGAATGACCGGATTCTCGGATATTCCCAGATCGATCAACAAACGATTACCACTGAACAGCCAGTTTCGGCGGGTATAATTCAGCAATAGTGCCGCTTTGTAATCCGTGGTATAGTTCAGGCTGAAATTCAGACTGGCTGGGGTGGACTTCTTCTTCAGCTGCAGGAGAAATTGATATCCCCCTTCCTGTGGATCCTCTTTGAGCCGGTAGGTCACCTGGTCATAATCTCCCGTCCCGTACAGATTGTTGGCAATCCGGAGATATTCAGAGGGGTGTGCCGGCCCGCGATAATCGGCATTGAGAAAATGATCCAGGACCTTCTTCTCGGTGATGCCCAGACCCGAGATGCGGATATCCGTGATCTCGCGTTCACCCGTCGGGAGTGGGTTGGGCAGCTTTCGGGCCTGGATCCCCAGGGAATCCACGAGAAAACGCAATCGTTCGAGGTGCTCCCGAGCGGCCATTTCGCCCAGCCGGACGATGGTGTCCGCCTGTTGGTAGTCTGCCGCTGACAGATCGCCCAGTTGGGGAATGATCAGGACATCACACAAGTCCCGGTTGATCTTGTTATATCGGGTATTGACATAGGAACCCGATTCGATCAGCACGTCCACCAGGGTGAGATCAGCATCTGGGTTTGCTTTTATCCGTGGAAAATCCACGCCGATAATAAAGTCGGCCCCTCGCTCTTTCATCCGTTCCACGGGAAAGTTATTGATCCAGCCACCGTCGATCAGGATCCGGTCGTTCAGCCGAACGGGTGAAAAGAAACTGGGGATGGAAGAACTGGCTCTCATGGCATCCGCCAGGTACCCGTGATCCAGGATCACTTCTTCGCCGGTGTAATAGTCACAGGCCACACAAAAGAAATCCCGGGGCAGCTTATGAAAATCTGTGACCTCGTGAAAATCCTCTGTCAGGTGGGATAGCCGGAGGTAGATCTTCTGTCCGTTATTGAAACCTGAGGGAAGGGTCAGTTTCAGACCGTCAAGGGGAACCGACAATTGATAACGGCTGGTCGCCTCTCGTTCTGGAAGTGGCTGAGTTTCCGGCTCGGGCGTCTGGCTGAGCACCCAATCCCAGTCCAAACCGGCAACCTGCTCCTCCAGGGTGGAGGCAGAATATCCCAGGGCGTAGAGTCCGCCAATGATCGATCCCATACTGGTTCCACCGACCATATCCACATCAAATCCGGCTTCCTCCAGCACCTTGATCACCCCGATATGAGCCAGGCCCTTGGCCCCGCCCCCCGCCAGTACCAGACCGATCCGTGGACGCCGAAGGGTATCCTGTGCGATCGTTCCTGTAAGGAACACCCCCAGAAAGAAGAAGGTCATCAGGATGGGCAAGCGTCGGATGGACATGTCTTTTCGGATCGGCGAGAGATGGGGCAAAGGTACATTGTCCAAATCATCCACTGGAATAGTTCAGGTCATACAGCGCCCCTGTTCCACCGGCTACATTTACATCAACCACAAGATGATGTCAACTGATCATCATATCATTCGATCTGCCGGACTCACGGCTGAGGAAGCCGCCAGACAACTGGCGCAGTACGGTCCCAATGCGCTGCCGGAGGGAACCTCCTACAGCCTGTGGCGAGTGGTGAAGGAAGTGATCCGGGAACCCATGTTCATCTTCCTTCTGGTCACGGGAAGTCTGTATTTCATGCTGGGTGATCCGGCAGAAGGTGCGCTTCTCTTTGGCTGTATCCTGGTGATCATCGGGATCACCTTGTACCAGACCAACAAGACAGAAAAGGCCTTGCAGGCCCTGAAAAACCTGTCCAGTCCGCGTGCCCTCGTGATCCGGGATCAGCACCAGATCCGCATTGCGGGCCGGGATGTCGTGCCCGGTGACCTGCTGGTCCTGCATGAAGGCGACCGTGTACCTGCCGATGCGTGCGTCATAGACAACACCAACCTCAGCCTGGATGAATCCCTCTTGACTGGTGAATCTGTCCCTGTGCGCAAAACAGTGTGGGATGGCCATGAAGAAACGGGTTTACCCGGGGGAGAGGATCGCCCCTTTGTCTACAGCGGCACCATGATCCTCCAGGGGCAGGGCCTGGCCGAAGTATTCGCCACCGGAGAAGCCACACAGCTGGGGCGGATCGGACGGATGCTGGACCAGATCGTAGATCAGCCCACTCGCTTGCAAAAGGAGATCGGCCGGCTGATCGCCATCATTGCCACCATTGGACTGGCCTTGTGTATCCTGGTGGTCACCGTGCTCACCTGGATGCATGACAACTTCCTGGAGGCCCTACTCTATGGCCTGTCGATGGCCATGTCCATGTTACCCGAAGAGTTTGCCGTGGTCCTGACGGTATTCATGGCCCTGGGTGCCTGGCGACTGGGTCGGCATCGCGTTCTCACCAGGAAGGTCAATGCCATAGAGGCCCTGGGCGCCTGTACGGTGCTGTGCACGGATAAAACGGGAACCCTGACCGAAAACCGGATGACGGTTCAAGCTGTCTGGAGTAACGGTCAATTCCATACGCTGGAGTCTGGCCCTTGTCCGCCGGAACATCTTGCCGTGCTGTCTGCCGCGGGATGGGCCTGTCCTCCTGACCCTCCGGATCCCATGGAGAAGGCGATCCACCAGGCATGCATCCAGGCTGGCACCACCCCGCAACCCCCGCGCCTGCATCTGGAATATCCGATGACCCGACAGCGGCTGGCCCTGACACGCGCCTACAAAGAAAATGACAGCAGCCCTTATCGCATCTGCATGAAAGGGGCGCCTGAAACGGTCATGCAGTATTGCACCCTCTCCGATCAGGACCAGTCGGCCCTGGGACACGAGGTGAAATTCATTGCCCGCCAGGGCTTGCGTGTCCTTGCCATTGCAGAGGCCCAGACCAGTGGAGCGCTTCCGACGGAGGACCCTGCAGGATTACCCTTCCGGTTCCTGGGACTGATCGGCCTGGCGGACCCGGTACGAAAGGAAGTACCGGAGGCGGTGGCGGCCTGCCACAAGGCCGGCATCCGGGTCGCCATGATCACCGGTGATTATCCGGAGACCGCCAGAAGCATTGCCCGACAGATCGACCTCCCCCGCCCCGATGAAGTCCTGACCGGGCGCGACCTGGACGAACTGCCAGAAAAGGAGCTTGCCGATCGCATCCGGGTAACCTCGGTTTTTGCGCGAATTCTTCCAGAACAGAAATTACGAATAGTCGAGCTCCTCCAGGGGCAGGGCGAAGTGGTGGCCATGACCGGGGACGGGGTCAACGATGTGCCTGCCCTGAAAAAGGCCCAGATCGGGATCGCCATGGGGGAACGCGGCTCGGATGTGGCCCGGGAAGCCTCCGCACTCGTCCTGCTGGATGATCGGTTTGACTCAATTGTCGGGGCCATCCGCATGGGACGGCGCATTTTTGCCAATCTCGAAAAAGCCATGGACTATATCCTGGCGGTGCATATCCCCCTGGCCGGCCTGACTGCCCTTCCAGTCCTCATCGGGGGGATGCCCATGTTACTCTGGCCCATTCACATCGTCTTCATGGAATTGGTCATCGACCCGGCCTGCTCCCTCCTCTTCGAAGTTCAACCCTCTGAGAAAGATATCATGACCCGGCCCCCTCGCAACGCACATGATACCTTTTTTGGACGGGGTGATGTGGTCATCAGTATCTTCAAAGGACTGAGCCTCCTGGGCATCGTACTGGCCGTATATGGCGTATCGGTCCACCTTGGCTATTCTGAAGTTCAGATCAGGACGACCACCTTCATGACTCTGGTGCTGGCCAACCTGGCCATGATCCTGACCGACCTCTCCCGAACCCGCTACATCTTCCAGATCCTGAAAAAACCACATCCGCTCCTGTACGGCATTCCACTCTTCAACCTCATCTTGTTGGCATTGGTCGTCCTGTTACCTGGACTGAACGAACTGTTTGATTTTGCGCACCCCCATTGGCAGATGGTTGGCCTGGCCATCGGAGCGGGTTTCGTGGCAGTCACCTGGTTTGAGATGATCAAGGTGCTCGGCCTTTATCCGGGTAAAGGACGATAATTCAAGAGGCTCCTAATACCTCTGAAGCTCAGCCAATGCCTGGCTCTATTTCCAAACGTCCAGGCGCATCCACTGGGGTCCAATCCAGTAAGGGAACTGTGGATTTATCCGGTGATCGCAAAAATGGCGGGGCCGGATATCCTGAAAATGATTGACTGTCTCCGCCCAATTCCCTAGTTTGGCCTGAGCGAGTATACCGTACACGACGATGAGACACCTCCAGATCAAACAGAGTCCTGAAGCAAAAGCGAAGCTTGAATCCTACCCGAAAACGATCCAACCCAAACTGAAAAAGCTACGCTCCCTGATCCTGGAGACCGCCATAGAGTCGGAGACGATTGACCAGTTGGAAGAAACCCTGAAATGGGGAGAACTCAGCTATCTGACGAAAAAGGGAAGCACGATTCGCATGGATTGGAAGCCCGCCTCACCGGATCAATATGCCCTGTATTTCAAATGCACCAGCAAACTGGTGCCCACATTCAAGGAATTGTATGCCGATTCTCTGACTTACGAAAAGAACAGGGCCATTCTGTTTGCCCTGGAGGAGGAACTCCCTGTCCAACCACTGAAGACCTGTATCCGATTGGCCCTGACCTATCATACCGTCAAACATTTACCCCTCTTGGGTGTTGGAATGCCGGACCAGGCCTGATGGCATTCCCTTCCAACTAACCGAACCACCACACCTCCAACGCTATGAAGAAACTCCTGATCATCTCTGCCTTCCTCACCCTTCTGCCTTTTCGTGGATCTGCTCAGGTTGATGAAGACCAAACAGGGGCCTGGTATATGTACTTTTTCAATACATCCTTCAAGGAAAGTGCATGGGGATTACAGGGGGATATTCAATTCCGGAATTGGAATATCGCAGGCGACCTGGAACAGCTACTCTTGAGAGGCGGGCTGACCTATCGGCCCCAGAATGCAAATATCCTGTTCACTGCGGGATACGGCCATATTACAACTGGTGCCTTCGGAAGTGACAAGTCCACTACAATGGAAAGCCGGATCTATCAGGAAGCCCTGTTTCCGGTTCAATTTGGCAATCGGTTTTATACCAATCACCGATTCCGGTTTGAACAGCGGTTTGTGGAAGATCAGGATTTTCGCACGCGCTTCCGCTACAATCTGTTTCTCAATATTCCCTTGACAAAACCGGGCATGGAGGTAAAAACCCTCTACCTGGCCCTCTACAACGAATTGTTCATCAACGGACAACGGGATATCGGAGACGGAAGGCAGGTCGAACTATTTGATCGAAATCGGGCCTATGCCGCCCTGGGTTATATCCTCACAAGAGGGCTCAAGGTGCAATTGGGCATCATGAATCAAACCACCGACAACTGGAGCAAGAACCAGATGCAGGCCAGTGCCCATCACAGCTTTTGATCCTCCATAAACTATCCAGGGGATCCGCTCCACTTTGCCTTGACAAGCCGGTTACTCTCGCAATAACTTGACCACCCCATTTTCACTGCCGTCTTCGGAACGGAGAATAGCAAAATAGACTCCGGGGACCAGGGCGGATAAATCCAGGGATATCTGTTGTACTCCAGATTGCAAGACTCCTGTCGTGATTGAGTTTAGTGGCCGCCCGTCCAGCCCGACAATGGAAACAGTATACGACTGTGGCTGCCGTACCGTCAGGAAAATGGAGGTGGCATTCCTGAAGGGATTAGGTTGAGCTGCCATCCGAATATTCTGACTGGGTGGTGGATCCAGAAGGACCACATCCGTCAGATCAAGGGTATAGATCCCCCGTCCATAGGTTGCCGCCACAAGGATCTCCTCCGTGTCGTGATAGGTCAGATCCGTGATCACCAGGTTGGGAAGACCTGTCCCCATCAGTTCCCAATTCAAGCCCTCGTCTCCTGTAAAGTAAATACCGATATCCGTAGCGATCACCAGATAGTCCCGATCCGCAATGACGACGAGATCGTTGATGGGGATATCCGGAAAATTTCCGGTCAGATCCGTCCAGTCCATGCCGCCATTCTCCGTTTTGAACACATGTCCGATGTCCGCACCATATCGGAATCCGGAAAAGGTCACATAGGCGGTTTGGCTGTCTTCCGGATCTGCAGTAATGCTGGTCACCCATCGATCGGGCAATGCATCAGAAACCACATTCCAGGTATTGCCCCCATCAGTAGATAATTGCACCAGACCTACATCCGTGCCGACATATATGATCTGGTCATCCAAAGGGGAGACGCTGATGGCCGTGATCGTGCCATAGGTCAGGTTCTGCTGGGCAGGATTTCCGGTCAGGTCCGGACTGATGGCTGTCCATGACACTGCCCGATCATCAGAACGATAGAGCTTATTGGATCCATAATACAAGATCGACGGGTCCTGGGGATGGAGGATAAACGGCGTATTCCAGTTTTTTCTGTCAGAAGGAGAAATGCCGTTTAAAGCGGAGTTGAAGGAATTCCCGCCATTGACAGAGCGGGCCATATTGCCATATTGATATTCGGCATACACATAGGTATTGTCCAGGGGGTCCACCCGAACCCGAAATCCGTCACCCCCGTAGATCCGCTGCCATTCATCTTCCTTCCCGGAAAGGGTCCGCATGGTGCCATTATCCTGCGTGCCCCCGTAGACCCGGTGAGGTTCCGAGTAGTCGATCTCGCTGGTATAGAATTGTGTGATCGGCAGGCCATTCATTTTCACATAGTTATCACCCCGGTTCGTACTGCTATACAGGCCTCCGTCATTGCCCAGATACATTCTGGCCGGATCGGCAGGATCCATCCACAGGTCATGTTGGTCGGCATGAACGCCATTGAAATTCTCCTCCCAGGTTTGACCGCCATCGGTGGACCGGAACATTTCCAGGCTGGTCACATAGATAATGTCTTCGTCCAGTGGGTCGATAAAGATTCGCCCGAACCAGTACATAAAGGACACGTCGTCAATGCCGATCTTGTTGATCGTATTCCATGCATCACCTCCGTTTACGGATTTGTATAACCCTTTCAGTTTTCCCGATTGATCATCTGCCCAGAAGGCCATGACGATATCCGGATCGGTAGCGGCGATAGCCAGGCCAATCCGCCCTCCGGTGGATGGCAAGCCATTGGTCAGTTTCTCCCAGGTATCTCCCCCGTCATACGAGCGATATATGCCGGAATGAGGCCCACCATAATTATTCCGATTCACCCGTCTGACCCGTTCCCAGGCGGCGGCATAGAGGGTGTCGGGATGGTGCGGATGCATGACCAGATCTATGATGCCGGTCGAATCATTGATGAACAACACCTGCTCCCAGCTGACGCCTCCGTCTGAGGTCCGATACAGGCCCCTGTCCGCATTATCCTCAAACAGGCGACCCATGGCGCCCACAAAACAACGGTCGGGGTCATCGGGATGGACCAGTAGTCTGCCAACCGATCCAACCTGGCTGAGACCGAGATGATCCCAGGAATCGCCTCCATCCGTGGACTTGTAGACACCAAATCCGTCATAGGCGATGGAGCCTCCGCCTGCATTCGGCTCGCCTGTGCCGACATATAGGATCTGCTCATCAGAGGGTGCCAGAGCGATATCACCGATGGAGAGATTGGCGGCCTCATCAAAAATGGGGACCCAGGTATTGCCTTCGTCGATGGTTTTGAAAATGCCTCCTGAAGCCGAGCCGACATAAAGCACTGCGGGGGTAAGCGTGGTCGTGCGTTCAATATCTGTGATACGCCCGCCGATATTGGTTGGTCCCGCAAACGTCCAGGGTTCGTCCAGGGCACTGCCCCGGTCCTGCTGGCTGGTCAGTTGGGCCTGGCGATAGGCCAGGGCTTTCCCATATGCCCGGGTATCCACCGTTCCCATGGGATAGGCCCGCTGCAGAAAGAGCCAGTCGCCCGGCAAGGATTTGGCTTCCGGATTTGCGGTCCCATTCAATTCGGATGCAGGGTCGCCATAGTGAAGAAGGTATGCAAATGCCAGCGTTGCCAATACCAGAATGATGCCCCAGGCAGGCACGTTCCCGATCATTTGCTTTTCGGGGGACGAGGGTGTGAAATCAGCCATGCTCCAAGTTAATGAGATAACACGTTTTTCCGCTCCCTATTCGTACGAATTGAAACAGGGGTGACCATTCAAGGGAAGGTTGGAAACCCGATTTTCCTGATTAGACCATGAGTGGACACGCCTTGCCGGACCTCAAGGTCGGGTTGATTACTTTTGGGTCTTCCTCCACATTTTCGGACATGGCTTTACTTATACGTACCAATTCTGACCAACGCGACTTCCAAACTCTGGTCCAGCTGCTGGACGCAGTCCTGGCTGTTCGTGACGGAGAAGAGCACGCTTTTTATGCCACCTATAACAAGGTCGATCTGCTGCAAGAAGTGATCGTGGCCTATCTGGAAGATGAGCCCGTCGCCTGTGGTGCGATCCGCCGTATGGACAAGGAAACGGCGGAGATCAAACGAATGTATACACACCCGGATCACCGCGGAAAGGGAATAGCCCGGCAGGTATTGTCTGCACTGGAAGCCTGGGCTACAGAATTGGGGCATAACCGAACCATATTGGAGACCGGAAAGAAACAGCCCGAAGCCATTGCCCTGTATACCCGGGAGGGCTATCGGATCATTGCCAATTACGGTCCTTATATCGGGGTGGACAACAGTGTCTGTTTTGAGAAAACCTTGACTCCTGTCCGATCATGATCTCTTGAGATTCTTCAACGTGACCTACACAACTGGCACCATGCAAACAAGAAATACCACCTTCCTGGTCCTGATCGCTTCCCTTCCGATCCTGCTCCCATTGTACAATCCGTCAATGAGCCTGGGGGGAGTGGGAATGTTTCTCGGATTCTGGGGCCTCTATGTGTCGCCAGTGGTCCTCTTTGGCTACCTGATCTTCCGCCTGCTGAAGAATAGGTCTGATCAATAGTCGTATAACAACCCTGATCTAGAGTTTGATCAGGCGAACCGTCTGTCTGACCGGGCCGTTCTGTACGACCAGAATATAGATCCCTGCAGGAAAATCAGACATGGAAATGGCGTGAAAGAAGTCAATACTCGCTTTTCCGAATTCTCCTGCCCAGATCTGCCGGCCATCTGCACTGAACATCCTCATCCGAACCGGATCAGCGGTCGTATTCCGAATGTCGACCGCCACCTGATCGGTCACCACCGTAGGCAGTACTGTGAACCACTCATCCGCAATATGGACTGTCACAAGGAGTGATGGATTTGACGAACAATTTCCATCATCAGCCCGAACCCTGTAGGAATAGATTTGACCGGGTTGCACCGTCAGATCCAGGTAAACTGTATTGCCCACCCTGGCCAGGAGGCTGAATTCCGGATCACCAGGGCCTCTCCGCTCCAGCAGGTAGCTGGTTGCTCCGGCTATGGGATCCCAGGTCAGATGGACCTGACTGGCCATCGATTTGGCCACCAGTCCAGATGGTTCGAGGAGGTCGCAATCGCACTGGTTGATCACCGCTGCGATCTGTTCCCTCACTTGCGGCAGCATGGGAAAAAAAGCATTCCCCGGGCAAGATGTATTACAGGATTGCCGGTGGCCTGAAATATTCGGAATGACGGCATTCGAAGCCGGATGGAATGAGGATTCCAATGGATCGATCTCTTCCTCGCAGGCCTTCCAGGCATAGAGGTCTGCCAGAGCGGCAAGCGCAGGGTCGGTGGGTGTCACCACTGTAAAATCACCCATCACGCAGGTTCCCAGGGTATTGGTGTTCTTGCCACAGAAATGGGCACCCAGAATGCCGTCACCGCGGCCGATATAGATCTTTCCGTCAGGGTCCACCAGCCAGTTGTAGCCGATATCCGACCAGCCATTGCCATTCACATGGAAATTCCAGATACTGCGGACGACAGCCGCCCAGTCGGAAGAGGAATTGCTACCTGCGGAGTGGTGAATGATCAGATGTGAGGGAAAGACCGGTTCAGGTGACGGGTGGGGAAAACAGGTGCCATCCGGGCACCATTGAGCACGATCGACCAGGCTCGGAGGTGGGCAGTTGCATGCATCATTCCGAACTTCCGGAACGAGTCCAAAATCAAGATCAGGGTTGCTCGGACCGGGATCAAAAAGGTGCAGGATGAGCGAATCAATGATATCGGCATCCCAGGGTTGGTCGATCTGGATGCGAATCTGGATCCACCGCACATCCGGTTCCAGGAAGAGCATATTGGAAAAGAAATGGGTCTTGCCATCTCCGGTATGCTCATCTACCCCGGGAGAAATCCACGGTTCGGAATGATCCTCTTTCTGGATCTGGATGCGAACCTTATCTGCAGGCATTTCTTCACTCGATCGCCACTCCAGGTTGACCGCCAGGAAAGGTTGCGCCGGCTCGGTCAGTAACGCTACTGTATTGATGTAGGTGGTCGACTGATCGTCTCGGGTATGAACATCATGAAGCTCAACGGCCTTCCTGACATAGACAGACTGGCCTGTCAAACCACAGCCAATCAGGGAGATCAGGACAACAAGAAGGATTCGCATAGGACAAGATTAGGGAAAAGGAACGGATCTGTCCGAAATGAATGACCCGCTGGTTCAAGAAAGCCTACATTTATAGTCTTGTAGCGGAGCAAACCGACACCTGCTCTCTGGCCCCGGCCTTCAATGAACAAACCGTTATGGCAAAACTGTCCTACGTGCCGACACCGAGCTCTTCCAATCGATCTTTCCCCCTGGTAATTGTCCTTACCCTGCTCGTACTGGTATCGTTGACTGGCTGCCAAAGCATTCGAAGTATTTTCCATCCTGAAAAAACCAAACCTGTGGAAGATTTTGACGCCTTTTATGACCGATTTCATGCGGATGAATCCTTTCAGCGAAGTCGGGTTCGATTTCCGCTTGGCGGGATGATGGTAGAGGAGGGAGATGAAATCCCCTGGACACGCAAGAATTTTCCGACGATGAAAGTCCGCATCTACGATGTGGATACCAGCGAATACAAGATCGAATACCAGAAAGAAAAGACCCGCTTCACGCAACGCGTCTGGCTGGAGGATTCGGAATTCAGCTCGGAATACAGATTCGAACTGATCGACGGGAAGTGGTATCTGGTGTATGTGCTGGATGTGAGTTGAGGGGAGGAGTTGAAGAGTTAAGGAGTTAAGGAGTTAAGGAGAAAATAAACAACTCATTGTACGGGGCCATGAAAATAACCTGCTCCTGCATCTTTAATTGGATTCTTAAAACAGGGTCATTGGTGAATGGGGGTGATCAGCCATGGATTGGATGAGCGAGAAAACCATAACGAATTCATATCCAGCAGAAATATTCACCCGATGCTACTCACCAGTTCGATCGTCAATGCAGCTGACATCCGGGCACTGCTCTCCACAGATCCCATTTTCAAAAAGATCCATTCTGCTTACGGGGCTCCTCCGGACTGGCAGCGACCCTCCGGATTTGTTTCTCTGTGCCGGATCATACTCGAGTAACAGGTGAGTCTGGCATCGGCCAGGGCTCACTTTGACAAGCTGTCGGCTTTTGTCCCTGCGATGACACCAGAGCATATCCTCTCCCTGACAGATGAGGAAATGCGTCAATGCCAGATCAGCCGCCAGAAGACCCGATACCTCAGGGCGTTGTCCGATGCTGTACACAATGGACAGTTAAACCTGGGATCCCTGTCTGATCAGGATGAACAGGAGATCAGGACTCAACTGACCCGAATTCCCGGCATCGGCATCTGGACCAGTGATATTTATCTGATGTTCTGTCTTCAGGTAAGGGACATTTTCCCAATGGGAGATATTGCCATCATCAACGCTGTAAAAACACTGACCGGCCTCTCCGGGAAGGATGACCTTTTGCATCGATCCCGAGACTGGCAACCTTTGCGAAGCCTGGCCAGTTTTTACCTTTGGCACTATTATTTGCGCTCGCACAACCGGCCTCCATCACCCTGACCACAGGCCAATCATTGACAAGAAAGTAGAACATGACGCAACAGGACCAGGAACATTCGACCTCACAGAAACACCAGCCGTTGCGCAAGCGGAGGCCTTATGGGCGATTTGCATTTGAATTCCTTTCCATTTTTATCGCGGTCATTTCCGCCTTCGCGCTCAACAACTGGAATGACGACCGACGGGACCGGAATGCCGAACAAAAGATCCTCACTGAGATCCAGCATGGACTGGAACAGGACAAGCTGGATATCCAATTGAATATTGCCGGCCATGAGGTTGGCCTGGCCGCTTGCGATTTCTGGAACAAAGTCATCCAGAACCAGCCCGTTTCAACGGATTCGATTTCCAGAAAGGTCATCCGACTGACCCGGGATTTTATTGCCATCCAGAACAGGGCCGGTTACGAATCGCTCAAATCAAAAGGGCTGGAAACGATTCGGGATGATTCACTTCGCCTGGACATCATCTCCATCTATGAATATGATTTTGCCACCCTGAAAACCCTGGAAGAGGCCTATGATGAAATGCAATTTCATCGCAATTATGTGTCGGATTTCCATTCCATCCTTGGACCTTATCTACTCTGGGATGACCAGGGCGAAATGGTCGGCTTGAAAACTCCACTGCAATTAACTGCCGTGGAAAAAAGCACGCTTCTCCTGGACCTGTGGAAGATCCGGACCAATCGCAACTTTATTTTACACTATTACGGCCAGGTCGCTGAAAAAATCGACGACATTATCAACCGGATCAAAGACAGCCATTAAAGCCAACAGGACCTATTTCACCAGGACCATCTCTCCGGCTCTATGCGTTGTCCGGCCATCCGGCCATAGAATCGTGAGCTCAAAAACAAAGACACCAAGATCCATTGACTCCCCTCTGAAGGTGCCATCCCAACCGAACTGCTGGAGGTCGCTCTGGCCCCCCTTGCCGAGATATACCTGATTCCCCCAGCGATCATATACATTCAGCTCCCAGGACTCAACAGGTCCGGAAGGCTGGATCTGCCAGATGTCATTAATACCATCACCATTCGGTGAAAAGACGTTGGGCAGAAATACCTTTTCATCGTCAAGAACATCCAGGATGACCAGGGTCGACAATTCATATCGACAACCATTGCTATCCACGATCACGATGGATAATGCAGTTTCAGTCAAGACAGAAAATGTCTGAGAAAAGCAGTGCGCACAGAATGATGGCAACAGGGGTGTCCATTCGATGGATGATCCCGCCACGGATGTGTCACCGCTCACTGCCAGTTCGATGGTCTCCCCTGGCACCGTCATGATCTGTGCAGGTACAGAAAACTGAAGACCTGTGGTCGATTGCAGCACCACGGTGTCCCGGGTTTGACAGCCGAACGGATCCAGAAGCTGCACCGGATAAATGCCTGCCGCCAGGCCAGTCAATGTATCTGTCATGGGCCATCCACTCCCCCAGTTCACCTGTACCCCAGGAGGCAAAGTCACCCATACGGACCCTGTGGCCGCCTCACAATTCCACTCGTGCCCGGTGGCATAATTCAGAACCGGAGGTTGCAGAACACGCAAGCTGGAAATTGTATCACAGCCCGACCCGGAGGGGATCGTATCCGTATAAATGCCCGTTTGGGTGATCCAGGTGTTCTCCCAAAACAGGGAATCTCCCAGGCAGAGATAGTGCGAATCCAGACTGCTCACAAATGAACCCACCTCTATATGGATGGAATCCGAAAAGGCACAACCATCCGATGTCAATCCCGTGTATCGGACCAGGCCGGATTGACTTCCGGACCATGTTATTGTGGCACAGGTATCACAGGTCAATCCCGGGGTGCCTTGCCATATATGAAAGGGAAATGGTCCACCCTGGATAGCTACTGAATCGCCCGAACAGACCAGGAGTGTATCCGGCATCTGAAAGGCCGGGGCTGGGGCCAGCTGCACAATGACGGTATCCCGAAACACCTGCTGACAGGAATCGCGCACTTCCACCCAGTATACTCCTGGTGACCAGGCTGTAAAGGTGGAATCGGTACTGTTGTCCGACCACAGATACTGGACAAATCCGGCTCCGGCATTCAGGGGCACTACTCCAGTTTCGCATTGGACGATGGTATCGGGCAGGTTCAGGTTGCGTTGTGCTGCCACGGACAGATGGAGGCTATCGGAGTAGGTATATCCGCACTGATCGGTGGTCACTACCCAATGCCAGCCCGTTGATTGGGCTGCATAGGTCAGACCAGTAGAATTGTCGCTCCACAGCACCGAATTCCAGCCGGGGGAGACACTCAGTGACAAGCTTCCCGGACCACATAGCAATGTATCCACCCCCAGGTCAGGTCCCGGCCCGACAGGCTTCAGTGGCGCGGTCACCACATTTTTGATGAAGTTGCATTCCCCTTTCTGTCCGGAGAGTTCCAGGCCGGGCAGGAATGGGGGCGACTTCCCTCCCGGGTCATTCCAGATCAACCACAGGGAATCAGAGATCCCGGTCCAGGCTGGGTCAGGAATGATCATTAACTCCAGGCATTCTCCGGGTAACACCAGAGGAAAGGCCGTGGTGTCCACACCCAGATATTGCGACCCTGGCAGACGGGGGTCGCCATCATACCAACTGAACGTGACCTCCTGGACAGGTATCGGAAACAGACCATCATTACACACCTGGATGAGCCAGACGGATTCACCACCGGAACACCAGACGGAATCGACGGTTACTGCAAAATCGATGGAATCCCGAAACTGGCCGATGGTATAAGCTGTCTGAAATTGTCCCAGGCCCTGCGAGGATGCTGGCAAATGGGTTGCCTGCTGAAACACCGGAACGGTCAGATCATCATTGATGTGCGTATTGTTAAACATGTACTGATTCCAGACCGGACGAGTGGGTGCCCATTCGACCAGGTCCCCTTCGTAAGCACGAACAGAGTATTTAGCACTGGAAGGATCCGGGTTAGAACAGTGACAAATGATCTCGGCATGACCATCCAAATCGATATCCGCGATGAGCGGATGTTCATCATTCGTGATCGAACCGCAACTGTCGCGATAGAGAATGGTCCCCGTCGCTCCGTCAAGGATATCCAGGTAATCCATGGAGCGGACCACCACTTCCATGGGGCCATCATCACAAAAGTCAAATCCGACTGGCATACTCCCGGACAGTTCCTTCACGCTGTGTTTCCACATCACAGTAAAATCATGATCATACGCCAGGACAAATCCACCTACAAAGGGTTCGTATCCGGAGAGGGCAAACTCCAGCTCAGGATCGTCATCCAGATTAGCCACCATGGGTGGGCTGGCGAAGACCTCACTGATCGTGGCTTGCCCCAAAAGGGTAGGCGTTTGCCCATCCCATGCCAGCACTCTTCGAGAGATGGCAGGAATGTTCGATATGGGAACTGCAGTGACAATATCCAGATCACCATCCTGATCCCAGTCCACTACACTTGCCGAGCCGTCAAAATTGCCATAGCTCATCAGGATATCCAGCGTCCCCAGGGCCCAATTCACGCCCAGGATCTGATTCCCGGTGATGATCTCCAGGCCGGGATTGGGGTGCATGTCGGCACAGGTCAGGTAGCCTTCTGCGGCGGTACCTGTGGACAGGATCGCGGTGGATACACCCGGCCCGCCTGTTGCCAGGACGGAACCGGTCTGAGAATCGAATACCCGCTTGTTGGTGATGATCTCCGGATTGCCATCCTGGTTGAGGTCATAGACATGGACATGTTGAAAATTGGCCAGGGAGCCGGTAATATATGCGGTTTGGGTACTGGTCCAGGCAACGGTTCCGTCGTGTTCGAGACGAACCAGGAAGTTCTGGTCATTGATGTAGAAGATCTCTCCATCGCCGTCTCGATCCACATCCGCGATGGCCGGGGAATGGATCCAGTTCACGTCCTTTGGCCCGATCGCTGTGACCGCGGATCCATCATTGGCGATGAGTCGAAACTGATTGTCAAATCCGCAGGACAAAATATCAGGCTGACCATCCCCGGTAATGTCGCCAACAGCACCGGTGTAAACATAGACAGCCAGGAATTCAACGCGCCACTTCTCCTTGGCCGTGATGACGTCACAATAGGGGTCCGTACAATCCGGGTCATGCAGACAGGGATCAAAATAGAAATCCTCACACTGTCCGCAACAATCGGGATCAAAGCAATCGATCAAGCCATCCAGATCATCATCGTATCCGTTGTCACAAATTTCCAGGCAGCCTACGGGGAGCACCCAGGATGCCGTATCACCACAGGCAGATCCGCTGGCTGCCAGCGTCAGGGTATGCACACCCGGACTCAGCTGAACGGAATATGTGCTTGCCGTTGAAACCGGTACGCCGTCCAGCCACCATTGCAGGACTGCTCCCGGCGTCCCTGTATAGGTGAAATCGGAAACGATGCCATCGGGTATGCAGCCCGGGGGCAATCCGGACACTTCAGCCTGAAAGGGACAGAGGACCTCCAGGAAAAGGGTATCCCGATCGAAACAGAAGGTATCCATTCCTGTGGCCTGAACGACGATGGGATATATCCCCGGAGCTGTGGGCGTAAAAGCAGGTGACATCAGGGTACTGACAGGGATGCCGGATTGAAACCACTGGAAGGTCACGGCATTGGTCGAACTGGTATTGGTCACCTGAGCAGACGAACCGAGTATGACCGGATTGGGAGCCAACTGAAAGGATGCCGTCACCGGATCATTGCAGACCGGCAGGCAGGACGGACAGTCCAGCAAAGAAGTTCTGAACTGGCCAAACATGAAGTCCATTCGATCGGACTGGCCCTGGGTGAAGCGGTCGTAACAGGACAGGTCACTGTAATCCATATAGTTTTCGATCTGGTCCTGCTGGTCGGAAGTGAATCCGGACTGGGCATCGGTGGTACACGAATTCATGCCCACTGAACAGGCCACATGCGCTGTCGACTGATCCGGAGGAGTATCACAGACCCGATCCCCATCGACGGTGCAATCTGCATTGGTGCAGCCCCCTTCAAATGTGTGATAGAGTCCCAGGTAGTGCCCCATTTCATGAATGAGCACCACTGTGTTTTCAGGGTTGGACCCCAGGTATTTTGCCTCGATAACGATCCCATCGGCCAGGGTCCCGTGGGACTGGGGAAAGGTGGCATAGCCTGCCACGCTGTTGCCGGAAGAGCTGCTGTTGATCTCGGCTACTACCCATACATTGATATAACAACCCGGATCCCATCTGACCAGGTTCTTCAGGGTCAGGTCCTGGTTGTCCTTGTCCATCACCGTCAGCTGGTTTTGGAGGCGATCCACCCCGGTAGTCGGTTGGCCATCCGGATCCTGCTGTGCCAGGCAGAACTGAAAATTGGTCGCAGCACCGGAAGGCGATCCATAAGGGAAGGCATTGAGGAATGCGGCATTGAGGTTGGCCATGGCATCGGAGACTGCCGCATCGGAAACATTCTCGGCGCCGTTGTTGTGGATGACATGAAAAACGACTGGAAGGGTCAGTGTCCCGGACCTGCCGGCGTTCAAGTCCCCGTTCCGAATGGCCTCCCCCCATTTGATCTCTGCCCGCAAGCGAGCCAGCTTCAGGGAGGGATCAAAGACTTCTTCTGCTGCAAGGTGCTCATCAAAGCCACAGCTCAAAGGGCTGTAATGGTCCTGGGAGGATGGATAACCGGACTTGAGCAAGATGGATTGTCCAGTCAGTGAAAACCATGAAAAGAATAGAAGGGCCAGGGCGAAAAAGGATCTCATGCAGTGTGATTGGTCGCCCGAAAGGCAGTATTGGACAGATAAAGAAGACAAGGGGACAAGGCAGTTTATCTCCCTGTCCAATACAAGTATCCAAAAAACCGGGTAAACGTTGCCTGTTCCAGAAAAGAAATGACCTGTTTTCCCGAACTCCTGAGGGGGTCCGTCAACCTGCCGTGTGAACGCTTCTACTTCTTTTCCAGGGCTTCGATCTTTTGCCACAATGCGGCGGCTTCAGCCGTTTTGAGGTCGGCAGCTTTCCGATCGGTTCGGGAAAGTTGATAGGCCTCCTCCTCCAGTCGAGCCGCTTCCTTCTTCAATGCAGCGGCAGGGTCTTTCTTCTTGAATAATCCGAACATAGGTATGCTTTGCTGAACAAAACAGCCTGCCAGGCGAATAGTTCGCATGGAATCCGTCCCTTTTCAATCCCTTTAGCCGAGTCAGACCAGCAGCATCGCAGGCAACGAAAGTTGTCCATACATGCTCTATCTTTAAGCAAGTACGCCTATGAAGTCCTTCTATATCCTACCCTTGATACTACTGGCTTTCTGGTGGGCCATGCCTCCCCTTCAGGCCCAGGATCCCTGTGACACGGCCCCTGTTTTTGTGAGCGGCCCTACGCTTGTTTGTAACGGATCTACCAGCACATATTCTGTTATCGAAGAACCAGGAGTCGATGCATACATCTGGTCCATTGGAAACGTGGTTTACCCTCCTACTTCAGAATCCTTTATTGAGTTAGAATGGACTGGTCCAGCGAATTATCAACTTTGTGTTGAAGCGGTTTGCTTAGGTAGCCAAACTTCACCCCTGGGATGCATTCAGATCGAAGTCTATGAAGTACAAGGAGTAGACCCTCCTCCCATCTTCGTCTGTTCGCCAGACACGTTTATAGGCGGCAACCCTCCCGGTAAATACGAGATCAACCTGCCGACTCCGGATGGATGTGATTCAGTAATCACCCTGACCATTGCCGTCTTTCCGGAAGGCCCGGTGGACCTGGGGGAGATCTACCTTTGTGAAGGCGATCATTGGGAACTGAATGGCAAATCCTATTCCGATACAGGGTTCTATACTGTCGATGGCTCCCTACCCTTTCCACCCTGGTGCCTTCGGGAGATGACCTTCCAGATCAACGCCATGGATGATGCGCCGATCTCAATCCATGCCCATTATCCAAAGGGAAAGAAAGGAAACCCGGAATTGCGCCCGGTGGGCATACCATCGGGCCTGAATGAAGAGTACTTCTGGACGGGGCCCAATGGCTTTGCATCGTCAACCAAAAATATCATCGCCCCTGATGAAGGGCTCTATTGTCTGGAGTTGACATTTTCTTTTATCTCGGATCAAAGTCAATCCTGTACTTTCCAGCTTTGTTATGATACTTCCCCTCCCTTGCCTCCCGATACGAATGACGACCCGGGGCCCTTCGATCCCGATGGAAAAGAAGGAATGAAACCCTGGCTCTATCCTCAGCCGGCAACGGACCAGTTATGTATCGCCTGGCCCGGCACTGATTTGTCAGGAAATTCCTTTCAGATCTTTAATGTCTGGGGCAATGTTATGCAAAGTGGTTCCTTCATCAATGGATGTACAGATCTAGGTCCCTTGTCACCAGGCGTTTATTTTATCCAGATCTTATTTTCTACTGGCGACACCTTCCAAACATCCATTCTCATCAAGGAGTAAACCCTTATCCAGGATAAATCCCGATCTTGGCTGTCTGACTAATACGCCTGGAAATGACCCTGATCAAAGACTTGTCCAACCTGCAACGAAAGGTGGAGAATTACCACGAGATCCTGAACAACACGATTGAATACCGAAAAATCTGGCACGAAAATCTGAAAGCAGAGATCATGCTCAATCTGGTGCAGCTCTCCGAAAAAGCGGGCCTCAAAGGCACCGTAGAAGAACGGGAGGAACTGGTCAATCTGGGAGGTGTCATCTTTTCACTGGGAGCCGAAAAAAGTGGCATGTCCCATGAGGTGGCGGAGAATATCCAACGGGATATGATCAAACACAATGGCTCCCTGATCTACCAGCAATTATTCAATGGCAAGATCATGGTCCTCATCAATTATCCCTACATCGAAAATTACGGCCAGCAATCCCAGCCCAAGCCCATCGGCATCTACCGTCCGGAGGAATTAAAAAAGCCCTTTTTTGTTCGACACTTGGAAGCCTTTATTCAGGAGATCATCAACTGGGAGGATTATGACGACGACAATAATGGAGGTGCCAGAGCGCATCAGCAGATCGGGTTCCACGCCAATTTTGATGCACCGCAGGGGTGAGAAATGAGGAATGAGGAATATAAAATAAGGAAGGCGGAAGGCGGAAGGCGGAAGTTGGAAGTCGGAAGGCGGAAGGCGGAAGTCGGAAGTCGGAAGGCGGAAGGCGGAAGTCGGAAGTCGGAAGGCGGAAGGCGGAAGTCGGAAGGCGGAAATCGGCTGAGCGATTTTGGGACTGTGAGACTCTGAGAACATGATACAAGGAGTTGGCAAGCGTGTTTTGTAGGGGTGACTTTAGTCGCCTGTGAAAAAGGAAATGAGGACTGCCAAGGCGGAAGTGCGAAATCGGAAAGCGGAAGAATGAGGAATCTGGAACACAGGAATGAAAAAGGTATTGGCCGTTGGGTATTGGGCGTTGGGTTTGGGCTTTCCTCCGGGTATAAAAGCAGAGTTATTGCGTTAAGGCGTTGTTTCGAGGAATCTGGAACGTGGAACCCAGCCTGCGGCTGGCAGGCAGGAACGCAGGAACCAGGAATGAGGAAGGTCTAAAGATGGTTGCAAGCCCTGAAGGGGCGCAATCAAGAGCGGACAGAGGAATGAGGAACGCAGGAATCAGGAACACAGGAATGAAAAAGGTATTGGGCATTGGGTTTTGGGCGTTGGGTTTTGACTTTCCTCCGCCTTCAAATGCAGTGTTATTTCGTTAAGGCGTTATTTCGTTATTTCGAAGGATGAGGAATCAGGAAAGAGGAATGAGAAAGGCAGAAAGCGGAAGTGAGGATGAGAGTGGGAGATGTAGGGGTGACTTTAGTCGCCCGTGAAAAAGGAAATGAGGACTGCCAAGGCGGAAGTGCGAAATCGGAAGGCGGAAGAATGAGGAATCTGGAACACAGGAATGAAAAAGGTATTGGCCGTTGGGTATTGGGCGTTGGGTTTGGGCTTTCCTCCGGGTATAA
>JAUIEA010000221.1 GCA_030429045.1 Bacteroidia bacterium
GGCTTCGGTAAATCTGCTCTTCTTCATAGTTTGACAGGTCTAAGTTATTCAACTTTTGATCTGTCCTGTTTTTGGGGAAGTTTACACTTACTATAAAGTACGGAGGAACCTTCTTTCTACAAGGTATCAGGCTCATCCCGGAGATTTCATCACCATCCTTCTCCTCCCCTCCTTAACTCCTTAACTAAATTTCCCCTCCCGGATAAACTGCTCGATCACCCGGGTCCTGTAAGCGAAGATGCCTTCCACTTTTTTATCCACGATCAATGCATTGGCGATGGATCCCAATGGCCCAAACGGGATAGCATAATGTAGCAAATCCTTCATGCACACGCCCCCTTCAATGGGTTCAAACCAGTGCTCATGATGCCACATCGCATAGGGCCCGATCCGTTGTTCGTCAATGAAATGTACGCCGGGCTGAATATGGGTGATCTCGGTGGCCCAGGTCATGTCCAGACCCAGCAGGGGTGACACCTTGTAGACGATCATCATGCCTTCATACATCTCTTTTCCGGCGATATCCGTCTGGATCCGGAAGTTCATCTCCTTCGGGGTGATTCGTTGGAGGTTTTCCGGGCGACTGAAAAAATCCCATATCCGTTGTGGATCTCCCGGAAGATCCCGGTGCCATTGTTTGAAATGGACCTTCATAAGGAATGCTTAACAGGTTGCAGATTGTCTTTAGCAGGTCCATAACACCTTTGCACCACAGACGGTTGTTCAAATAACACAGGAAAGACACATTTCCAGTATTCATTTGAAAATTGACCGTTATGAAACAGGCACAAGCAGAAAAGAAAGACAAGCGTAGAGGACGATTGATCGCTTTCTTCTTTCACAGCATCATCATTGCGCTGGCCGTGATCCCTTTTATGTCCCACAAGGCCCAGGAGGACCAGATCGTGGAAGATGGTGTTCAGGTCATGTTGTTTGACTTCTCTCAGCGAGAAGGTGTTTCTGCTGAAGCCAGTCCAGAACCGGAGGCCGAAACTGTCCAGAAAGCGCCCGCTCCCGCAGAAGCCGAACTGTTCGAGATCGAGCCATTACCAGTCCCTGAGGTCGTTTTGTCTGAAATGCCAGAGCCTGTTGTTTTGGAAGAAGCATCTGTCCCCACCGAAAACAAAGTTGAAGAGCCCGAAACCGCTGTGGTAGACGTAGTCGAAGCAGATCGCTCCTCTCATGCCAAAAGCGATGTCCTCGTACGTCCCAATGGCGGAGGGAATCAGCATGGAAACAGCACTTCTGCCGGTGATGCAAATGAAAAGGCCGGAGAGGGAAAGGGAAGCCAATCAGACGGTTTCGACCTGAGTGGTAGCGGCATTCTCACCCGCAGGGTGATCTACCGGGCCAGCCTGGAGAACATCATCCGACAGAACGGAACCTTTGTGGTCAATATCTGTGTCAACCGCAGTGGCAATGTGACCGCAGCCAAATACAACCCTGAAGGGTCGACCATCACTGAACCTTCTCTGGTCCGGAAAGCCATGGCAGCGGCCACCAAATACAAGTTTGAACGAGACCCAACCGCCCCCAATCAACAGTGTGGCCGAATGACCTTTGTGATCAAGGGTATCAAATAAGGATTTCATCCACTTCTCATAGGTTAGCCCCTTCTGTGCAAGCAGGAGGGGTTTTTTGTCTATCCCGAAAGAGTGCGAAATCGGCTGGAAGTTGGCAATTAGCCATCAATACATTGGAAATGCTGAGAGGTTCCAAGTTCCACTCGTCTCGTCCTGGTCTCTAGGTCGCAACTTGGGCATGGATCTTGAAATAAAGGATCCAAATCCTGAAGACATCGGACTCAGGGAAAATGGCGTCGCTGAGTCAAGTCAAGGCCATAGGTAACTGGAGTTTCCGAACAAAGCGCTACAGACTTCAGAATTCATCACGTATGCGAACAAGCGTCACAATGACCCGGACACCTCATGTGCAACTCCACATTACAAGCTATTTTCCATCAGCTTATGAAACATGAATTATATAATATAAAAAATGTCCCATGTCACGTTTTGACATTTTTTGTATTTGAAATAAACTAAACTAACTGGCAAATTGCCTCGGATTTGCACTACTGCAGCAGCTCTTACACAGCAGGGTTTGTCCGTGACATTGCAGAAACACTAGTCAACTGATGAAGAACGCCAACCGCCTTATTGAAGGTTTCTTGCTTCCAAATCCAGATCGCCTTCACAGGAGTTCTATGGACTTTAGTATCTCATTTAGACAACACCATTTCAAGATCATCCTGATTTGGCTGTTCATATTGTCCAGTGGAATTGGCTTGCGGGCTCAAACCAATGAGACCATTGCTTCCGGCTCCTTTATCATCAATATGGGTGTCACACCCCAAACGTTTTCGAACGGATTGAAGCCATATGGTATGGTATACGATCTCGTGAAAAACTACGGTGTGCCGATCAAATGGGTCATCAATGGTGCAAAATCCATGGACGGTACAGATTTTACCTACAACGGCATCAACTACAAGGGCGGACCTTTCATCGTACCCGCTGCTTACCGGTCGACGGCCGTTAATGCCCGCATCACCTATTGGCAGGGTCAGGGAGTTGTTGGATTGACTACGACCTCACCTGTAACTGTCCCCGTCTATACCACGTTGTATACCGCTCCTGTTTGGACACTGGATGATCAGAACGGCAGCATTGCACAAGGCTATCTCGTCAATGCCGGCATACCTTCATCTGCCTGGAATTATGATGATCCGCAGACCCTTGATTGTTGCGATGACTTGTTTGTCATGCCACACGCCGATCCAAAATGGTCGACACACAGTAATCTATTCACCTGGAACCTGACCTGTAAGGGCGGGATATGGCTTGCCTGTCATGCCGGTAGTGCCCTGGAGGATATGTTCAATCCTGCCAATCCCGCAGAACAAACAAATTTTCTGTCTCAGAAGACGGTTCAAGCCAACGGTGGTGGGCCTTATTTTGAGAATGCCCTTGTCCTGTGGGGGAACCATGACGATGGCACACCTGCATATACCCATTCATTTCCAACCGATCCGGTCATGCAGTTCATGGGCAAGATCGATCTCGCCACTCAGAACGGTTCTGAACAGATCTATTTGCCCAAACTGGCCTGGAGACCCTCCACCATGCTCTATGTCACAGATCCGGATCAACCGGATATCCCTGGGAAATCACCCGGACCAGCAGTTGTCATGGCGCAGGGAAGGGGCTTCGGAGACGCAAACCGTGGTCGTGTTATGCTGGAGGCAGCACATTCCCACAATAAAGGAAGTGGTCCGGACAATGTAGCGGCCCAGCGGGCCATGCTCAACTTTTCTTTGTTTAGTGCAAATGAAAAAGCGGTCATCCCTCAATTGACCGTGGCTCCTGATACGGCATATTCCGGTGTCGGCACCGTCTACAAAATGACATTACCCGCCGGAAAGGATACCAACGACTACACCATCACCTGGATTTCAGGATGCGGTGGCACCTTCTCCCCTTCCAATTCGGCGACAACCACGTTTACTGCGCCTTCAGTGAGTATGCCGACGGCATGCGCGATCCGGGTCACCATTGTGGATGCCTGCGGCCGCCAGTTTCAGAACAGTAAAACAGTTACTGTGATTTGTGCCCTTCAGGTCACAAGAACTACGGTTCCGCCTTCCTGCTTTGGTGGCAG
>JAUIEA010000057.1 GCA_030429045.1 Bacteroidia bacterium
CAGGAGGTCATCCACAATACCACCTTCCAGGTTTGGCAGACAGGAATATTGGGCCTGGCCGATCTCCAGTTTGGATGCATCATTGCTGGTAACTGCCTGGACCAGGGCCAGGGCTTCTTTTCCCTTGACGATAAACTCCCCCATATGGGTGACATCGAACACCCCTACGCCATTGCGTACGGCTTCGTGCTCCTCCCGGATCCCGGCATAGGAGATCGGCATGAGATACCCGGCGAACGGCGCCATTTTGGCACCTAACGCTTGATGGATGGGGGTAATCGGTGTATGTTTCAGTGTATCCATTTGACTTCTTTTTTAATAGATGATTTCAACTTCCTGGATCAATTCTCCTGGAAGGATTTGTTGCACAATATCCAATCCGGTTTCTACTTCGCCAAAAAGCGTATATCGCCCATCCAGATGTAAGGTGGGAGAATGCGTGATAAAGAACTGGGTGCCTTCCGTGTGGGGACCTGCAGATGCCATGCCCACACGTCCCGGACGATCATAGGACAATTGATTGAACTCCGACCGTATCGAATAGTCCAGAGCGCCATATCCATCCCCCCGGGGACACCCGCCCTGGATCACGAAATTGGGAACGACCCGATGAAAACTCTTCTGGGTAAAGAACCCTGATTCCGCCAACTGGATGAAATTGACCACCGAACCGGGTGCTTCATCCGGATAGAATTTCAGGATGATAGTGCCGTGTTCTGTCTTGATCACGGCCCGTGTATTCGCCTTGACCTTCGCGAGGATCGACCAATCGATGGCATGACTGTATGCCAGCTTGCGTGCCTGATAATCCTTGTTTTGAAGGTACGCCCGGGTTTGTGCAAGCTCGTTGTATGCTTCCAGATCCTTGGGCAACTGGCATAGATTCATCGCCTTCCGGAATGTGCTGTCAGAACGGATCAGGGAGCGATAATTGGCTGCTGGCAAACGCAATGCACCGGCTGCTGTGGCCATACTTCCGACATCCCCGCTTTCAATGGCCGCCAGAAAATACTGGGCCAGGTTCTTCCGTACATTTTTGGCTGACACGCCAAAAATGGTATTAAAATCGGGACGATCTGAAATATCCCGGATCGCTTCCATTGCAGCTGTTTTCACATGGGGGACCCGGTTCTTGTTCCAGAGCTGGAGGAGATAGGGGAAATTCCATCCGAATTTTCCCAAGGCCCGGATATAGACCGCCTTTACATAAGGGTCGGGTATTGTTTCTACTGCTCTGCGAATATCCGTCTGGACGGCTGTTCTGGTAACGGGTAGATATACAGGGCACATGCGGCTGATGGCGACGTACAAGGCGGCCTTGACCCAGGGATCCTTGATCGAACGCGCATAAAGGAGCCATTCTGGTGTCTCTTTTGGGTCGCCAGTGGTCATCAGTACATCCGAGGCCACCATCCCAACATAAGGATGTTCATCCTGAAATGCGGATCGCAGGACGTCTTTGATGTCCGGATATGGAAAATGAGAGAGGCCCTTGACCATATTGGTCCGGACCATCGGGTCCTTTTCCAGGGGAAATAATCCGATCAGGGAGGTCCGTGCCAGTTCGCTCCCGCTTTTCCCGATAGCCAGGGCGAGTGCCATACGCATGGACGGATCCGCCTCACTCCTCAGCAGGGTGACCAGTTCCGGAACCAGGGTATCCAGGGTAATCCCGGTCGTTCTGGCCAGATAGGTTGCTGCGGTGAGGCGAGCCGAAGCCGGCCGGCGATCATCCACAACCATTTCAATCATTCTCTTCGTTCCCTCATGGTCAACCATACCTCTCAGCGAATACTGGAAAATGCCATTCGCCAGGCCCAGCTGATAGAGTGAATCCGTGGGAAGATACGTAGTGACCGTGGCCATGGCATGCAGGTACCGGGCATTCCCACATTTTCCAATGGCTTCGAGAATTGCCGCATTCCTTGCAGTGGATTCTGACAGGCTATCCCAGGGATCAAAGGATTCCAGCAGGGGGAGTTCGGCTCGTTCCGATCGAATCTGACCCAGGGCATAGATACATGCCAATTGGACATCCCGGTGCCGGTCCTGTAATAAGGGGCGGAGACTGTCAATACAAGTGGAATCGCCAATGGAAGCCATCGCCATGGTTGCATAGTAGCGATAGGTCGGATCATCGGCATGCAAATACAGATAGAGGCTGTCCATCTGCTGACGGTCCTGCAGATCATAGATCCGGCGGGTAACGGGATCTTCAAACCCCGTGCGGATGTTTTTGACGGCCTTTTTCTCTGGTGGTAGACAGGCCGAAAACACCACGGCCATTACACAGGCAACCCAGACACCTGCACATTTCAGGTCCTTTGGAAATCCGATATGTTCGAAAAACATCCTCATTCAATCACCGGTTCTTCGAAAATATCTTCAAAAAAATCGGGGACATCACCCGGGATCTCATCACCGCTTCCGCTTTGGTACTTCCCGCAATCCAACTCGATATTGACCGTGGCCGGCTTGGGAAACCGTCGACGAGTATCCAGGACATTCGGGCTGTATGTCTCCAGGCGTTTCAACGTCTCTGAAAAGATCGGCCGCGCCAGGACGGATCCCTGACCATCATTGGGACTGATAAACCGGATCCAGCGATCTTCACCACCGACCCAGGTCCCGATCACCAGGCTCGGGGTAATGCCGATGAACCATCCATCTGCATAGAAATTGGTTGTACCGGTTTTTCCGCCGAACTCACTCTTGACCCCTGCAAAGCCCGGGGCACCCCGGGTGGCATATTTCAACATCTCCACCATTACGTAGTTGGCTTCACTGCTCAATGCCCGCCTCTCCAGGGGAACATCCTGGTAGATCACCCGGCCATGGGCATCTTCGATACGGTTGACGATGACAGGCTTGTTGTACACGCCATCATTGGCAAAGGTCGCATAGGCTCCCGTCATTTCGAGAGCACTGAGATCAGCAGAACCCAGGCAGATGGAGGGCGATGCCGGTACGCGAAGGCGGCCGTTTGGCAACCGGGCCGAACTGTCGATCCCCATGTTATTGATCAGACCCCGGACAGGCTCTGTATCCCCGAGTTGTTTCATCAAATACACAGAAAACGTGTTCTTTGACTTCCGAAGGCCATCAAAGAGTGTCAGGGATTCCCCGGTGTAGGTGTCAAAGTTTCGGGGTGTCCATTCCTTTTCCAGATGGAAGTTTGCCTCGCCCGGGACAATCGTCTGCGGGTTGTCCAGCAATCGCGTACAGGGTGAGATGGATTGCAGGGCCACCGCTGTGGCATAGACAAAAGGCTTGAAGGTACTACCCACCTGCCGGTCTGACGTCACATGGTCATACTGGAAGAATCGGTAGTCGACACCACCTACCCATCCCCGGATCTGTCCGTTCGAAGGATCCATGGCCACCACCCCGGTTTGCAGGATCATCCGGTGATACTTGAGGGAGTCCAGTGGAGACATGATGGTATCCTTCTGAAACCGGGGAGCATTATAGTCGAAGATGACCATGGGCACCTTTTCGTTCAGCATGGATTTGGTTGCTTTCTGGAATTCATTCCACTTCTGCTGCAACTCTTCCCAATGAGGCCCCTTCATGATCCCGGTATAATCCTTCACCATCTCACGGGAGATCAACCTCAGTTCCTGCAGTTCTTTCAGATAGCCCGACTGTTTTTTCTCGCGCAACATCCTGATCATATCGACATCGCGTAACAGGAGTCGCCCGATCTTCAGGCTGTTCTCTTCGACAAAGGGTTCGAACAGGGAGGCACGGATACTGATATAGCGATCCATTTGTCCAACCTGGTCATGAAGGGTCTGTTGGCGCAGATCGATGTCTACATCCGTGGTCTCCGGATCACGACGGGTCCAGGGGTCCATGCCCCTCCACACGCGAAAGAACTTTTTCTGCAGGGAGGGCATGTGGGCGGCAACGGCAGCTTCCAGGTGAAACTGCACCGCCGTATCGATGGTGGAGTAAATGCGTAAACCATCCCGCCAGATGTCATATTTCTCTCCGTTGGATTTCCGGCACTCCGGTCGATCCAGAATATCCATGACCTCCTTACGGAGCCCCATCCGCGCATACGGGGCCAGGCCTTCATCATGGGAAAACTTCTTGAAGCGCGTCATATCGATCGGTTCCGCTTTCAAGATCTCGGCCTCCTCCCTGGACAGAAAGTCGTGCTTGACCATCTGATTGATCACCACATTCCGTCTCTTCATCGTCAGCTCTGGACGCCGGGCCGGATTGTAGAGGGAAGGGTTTTGAAGCATGCCTACCAGGGTGGCCGCTTCAGAAATGGAAAGGGAGTCCTGGGTTTGGCCAAAATAGATCTCGGAAGCCGCCTTGATCCCGTAGGCCCCGTTGATAAAATTGAAATGATTGAGGTACATCGCCAGGATCTCCTCCTTGGTATAGGAACGTTCCAGTTTGACTGCCGTGATCCATTCCTTCATCTTCGTAGCCACCAGGGTGAAGGTCTTTTCGATCCGGCCCATTCCGGAGAAATCCCGGTTGGAGTACAGCAGCTTGGCCAGCTGCTGTGTAATCGTACTGCCCCCTCCTGAACTCGATTGCCCCAGGAAAACCGTCTTGAAGGCGACTCGCCCCAGAGCTCGAAAATCGATACCTGAATGGCGATCATACCGGATGTCCTCCGTGGTGATCAGGGCATTCACCAGGTTCGGGGATAACTGATCATAAGTGACGGGAACTCGATTCTCGATATAGTAACGTCCAAGCAGGGCCCCATCCATGGCGAAGACCTGAGAGGCCAACTTGTTGTTGGGATTCTCAAGATCCTCGAAGGTGGGTAGATCCTGGAACGAGAGGTAGATCAACCAGGCGATCATCAACAGAATACCGGCGAAGAATCCTCTCCAAATCCAACGCATCCAGCGCTCCTGTTTGGGGCGATGCTGACGGTTCATCCAACGAAATCCACTCATAGGTTGCGAAGACATCCCACAAAGGTAGTGAAAGGACTGAAGCCTGAAAGGACCAAGTTTTCAGAAAGGGGCACCGCCAGTTCCTGCTAATGAGTTGAATAGAAACTGGCGTAGGCACGAAGAGCAGACCGTGACATCGCCTCTGATACCTCCTGATGAACCACCCCGGTTCCAATCGCCTCCAGCAGGACCATCCGAATGGATCGGCCCACATTCTTCTTGTCATTTCGCAAATACCGCAGACAAGCTTCCTCCTCCAGGAGTGCTGGCGGCAGACCCGGATAATAATGGGTCAGGACGGTCCTGACCTCTTCCCATGCATGTCCGTCCAGATGCCCGGTTTCATGCGAGATCCACGATTCCATAAGCATCCCGGCAGCAACGGCCTCTCCATGCCGGACAGGTGTTCCGGTTTCCAGGGCCACACTCTCCACGGCATGTCCCAGGGAATGACCAAAATTGAGGAGCTTGCGTTGAGTTTTTTCGAAAGGATCCTGTTCGACGATCGCCATCTTTACGCGTGCGGCCCTTTCGATCAGGGTATCTGTCAATGGGGTCTCTGATCCGAATGATGAGATGGTTTGCCACAATTCCCGATCCGCAACCAATCCATGTTTGAAGACTTCGGCCATTCCAGATCGGTATTCTGTGCGGGGAAGGGTGTCTAGAAAGGCTGGATCCAGGACCAGGGCCACCGGAGGGGCAAAGGTGCCCACACTATTCTTTACACCGCCAACATCAATGCCCGTTTTATGGCCGATCGCTGCATCCACCTGCCCCAACAGCGAAGTCGGCACATGGACAAAGGGTATCCCACGCTTATAGGTAGATGCAACAAATCCACCAAGGTCTGTGACCACACCCCCACCCAGATTGATCAGCAGTGTATTTCGGTCAGCGGCCCTGTCCAATAATTCCGCCCACAGGCGACTGACCGTAGCGATATCCTTGCTTTCCTCACCCGGTGCAATAACCAGGGGGTTCCCGGTCCATTGCGTCATGTGGATAAATCTGGGCAAACAGGCTGTACGGGTGTGATCATCCACCAGCACTTCCACATGTGAAAACGATTGACCCGTCAGCCAGGAAGCGAATTTGCCGAGGGCATTATGATCGGAGAACAGGATAGGCTGCATGTGGATACGTTATGGCGTGGGAAGGACCTGCTTCAGCAGCAGATTGATCTGACCCAGATGATAGGCGTCATGATCGATGATCCCCTGGATCATAAAGCCCCAGGAGAAATCCCTTCCGGGAACCTTCTCATCCAGTTCTGCAGAAGGAAGCTCTGCCAATCCTTCCATGAGTTCCTGTTGGAGGTCGACCATCTTTCGGACCAGCTCCTGCCACCCACTGTCGTCCACAGGCGATTGGGGCCAATCATCTCCGGGAAGCAGTTCGAATTCTTCATGTCCCTGCAGTTTTTGGGCGACATATTCCCGCCAGGCGACCACATGGCCAAGCAAGCCTGCAATGGACGCTCCTTTTTCCAGCCGGTAATTCACGGCATCAGAAGGTATCTTTTCGAGGGTCTCCATCCAGGAAGGTCCAAACCAGGGCGATCCGGAAAACAGATTGTCCACCTGACTGATCAGGTCCATCATTCGTTCTTGTTGTCTCATCATGCTTGATTGATCCGGGACAGACTCCAGGCTTCCGCTTTTCCCTGAAACAGGGCTTTTGTCCGCTTCCAGGTGTGGACAAACAGATCCGTCTGTCGATAGGCGTTCAGGTCTTCCTCACTCTCCCACAGGCTGTAGGTAAACATCACCTGAGGCTGACGGACATCTTGTAACAATTCCACCGAGTGGCATCCAGGCTGGTCACGAATGCGCTCCCTGACCTCGTCAAAGAGTTGATGAAATTGTTGGATCGAATCCGGGCGGAATGTCATTTTAACGATGCGTTGAATCATAAAGGGGTAAAATCTAGAAGTACGGAATCATCCATCTTCAAATTGAGTAGACTGGCCGCATTGCCCATTCGGACAGCAATCTCTAAGAATCCAGCCGCATTAAAGAGTAAAAGAGGTTCGCCTTCGGCCACATCGCCATAATGTCGGGAAATTCGATCAATGACATCATGGGGCCGAAAATGAAATCGAAAATCCCGGCCCTGGCCGATCTCCTCAAACAGGGTCTGATGCACATTGACCACAACATTCTCAAATCGGTCGATATGGATCACATTCCCGCGTATCCAGTCCCGCTGAATCACCGGATGCAACCACAACCGCTCTTCGGTCCGTTCAGCGCAAATTGCCCAGCTGGCCGGATCCGGATGTGCTTTCCATGCAGTCAGTATGTTGAAAAGTTCGTCGAGCACCTGCCGAAATCCCTGCCCATACGACCCGACCTGATAGATCTCGCCGGGCAGGGGGCTGAAGAGCAGGGAAAGGATACCGTTGTCGGGAACCATAAACCAGTGCCCATGGTGATGTACCAGCAGGAATCCGGGACTTTCCGAATAAAACAGATTGACCAGCACGATATGTAAGGTGCCTTCCGGAAAGGATCGATAGGATTGCAACAGGAGATAGGCCGCCTGGGATATGGCGAAAGGACGCACTTCATGGGACAGATCCACGCAGTGGATAGATGGGTCCACGCGCAAGCACGTCCCCTTTACCATGGCGGTATAGGCATCCTGATTGCCAAAATCGCTGGTCAGCGTGATCACCTGCAAGGCAGAACTCGTTTTGCTCTCATTGAAATTGCCGTAAATTTACAAGCCTCTTCGGGATTGGCATGATGTGGAACAGATCCTGCCTTCACGGAACTTTTTCTATCCCAAAATCCTTTCTTGGCCACAACCTTGACATCCGCTAAATCGAGAATTGCTTGAGTGAAATCATTCTGAACATTGAAGGGATTGAATTGATCGACCTGTACGGCGAAAAAAACAGCAAGCTGAAGCTGTTGAAAGCCGCCTATCCCGAAGTCACCTTTACATCCCGTGGCCACGCCATCAAACTGGCTGGTGAGAAAAAATTTACCCAGAAAGCCAAGGCCAAGATTGAATTGATGATCCGTCTGATCAAGGCAGACCATGAACTGACTGTTCAGGTCATTGAAGACTTGCTCAATGGTGAAAATCCGTTTGACTCCCGGCCTGCGAACGGTGCGGGAGGGCATGTGATCGTCTACGGCCGGAATGGACAACCCATCAAGGCCAAAACCATCAATCAGAAGGTACTGGTGGATACGGTCGAGCACAATGACATTGTGTTTGCGGTCGGACCCGCGGGTACAGGTAAAACCTATACCGCAGTCGCCCTGGCGGTCCGGGCACTGAAAAACAAACTGGTCAAGAAGATCATTCTGACCCGACCCGCTGTCGAAGCGGGTGAAAGCCTCGGATTTCTACCCGGTGACCTGAAGGAAAAGGTCGACCCCTATTTGCGCCCCTTGTACGATGCGCTGGATGATCTCTTCCCACCGGACAAGCTCGCTCATTTCATGGCCAACAGGGTAATCGAGATCGCGCCCCTGGCCTTTATGCGTGGCCGTACCCTGGATCACTCCTTCATCATCCTGGACGAGGCGCAGAACGCCACCAGTATGCAGTTGAAAATGTTCCTGACCCGCCTGGGACCTTCCGCCCAATGTGTCATCACCGGCGACCTGTCCCAGGTCGATCTTCCCTTTCATCAGAAGTCCGGCTTGCAACAGAGTATCGACCTCCTCGCCCATCTGGAAGGAGTCGGCACCGTGTACCTGCAAGCGGAAGATGTAGTGCGACACCGGCTGGTCAAAGAGATCATTCGGGCCTACGAACGGTCGGATCAATTTGCACGCGAATCCCGGGAGAGACGCCAACGCGAAAAGGAAGAATTCGGCCGTTTGCCATTGTCATCCACCAACGAAGAAGAATAACCATGACCTCCACCGTTGTTTACCTCGGCGACCTGCGCACCAAAGCCACGCACCTTCAATCCGGAGAAGAGATCCTGACCGATGCTCCGGTGGACAATCAGGGAAAGGGTGCTGCTTTCTCCCCTACAGATCTTTGTGCCACCTCCCTTGCGTCCTGCATCCTGACCATCATGGGGATCAACGCCAGGGACCATCAAATGGATATGACGGGTACTACCGTATTGGTCAACAAGGTGATGGTTGCCGATCCGGATCGGCGCATTGGCCAGATCGACCTGGAGATCAAAATGCAGGACCGTGACTGGACGGATGAAGAAAAGGAGATCCTGACAAAGGCGGCAGCTTCCTGTCCGGTGTGCAGGAGCCTGAGCCCCGTACTGGTCATCCGGAAGACGATCACCTGGCCCTCCTGATATCAGTGTCCTGCTGTTCCGACATGGAACAGGGCATCACCGATACTGACCACGGCCGCATTATTGTGCCCAATGATATGCCCGTCCCGGGGACCGATGACTGGGAAGTAAGCCCGCCCCTGTGGATCGTGGATATGGCCGAGTTCCTGCCCTTTTTTGATGACATCACCCGATGCATGAGACCACAGGAACAGTCCCGCTGCCTGTGCTCTGACCCAGGAGGTTTGCCGGATGGTTTTTACTTCTCTCAGCGCCTCCGATCGGTCTGACATGCCGGAATGAAAGAGCACTCGTTGGATCCCGGCCAACCCTTCGTGAATGGAAAACAGGTCATAGCGTTCGGCCTCTCCGCCTTCAAAGACGATGGCCACCTTCCCCATATCCGTAGCCGTCTTTCGCAGCGATTTGGCGATCAACGGCTTGTGAACCATAAACGGCGCTCCGAATATTCCGGCCAGCTCCTGGCTGGCTTCCGACCTGGCCGTATAGCGGATCTGAGGATAATTATATCGTGAAGCCCCACCGGTGTGCAGGTCAATCACCATATCGGCCACAGGGAGTAATTCACGAGTGACCAGAGAGGCCACTCTCGAGGCCAGTGACCCTCGGGCAGATCCGGGAAAGCTCCGGTTCACATCCTTCCCATCCGGGACATCCCGTGAAAAATTGATGAATCCATAGACATTCAGAAGTGGAACGGTGATCACCGCCCCACGCTGCAGGTTGCTGAACATGCCGGCTGTCAATCCTCTTCTGAGGATCTCGATGCTGTTGATCTCATCCCCATGCATGCCGGCGATCAAAAGCAGGACCGGCCCAGGTTCGCTGGATTGATAGACATGGACGGCCACATCGATAGCCGTTCCTGAAGGCAGGCGACCAATAGGAAAATCTAGGATCACATGCTCATCAAAAGGCATGGTTTTCTTCTGCAGAACGATAGGGTGTGGCATAGATCAATCCGATTATTCCTCTTCATCCTGTTCCAGGATCAAGCGCTCCATATAACGTACGATATGGCCTGCAATATTTTGCCCGGTCACTTTCTGGATGCCCTCCAGTCCGGGAGATGCATTGATCTCCAGGACCAGCGGGCCGCGGTTAGACTCCAGGATATCTACCCCTGCGACACCCAAACCCAATGCTGCAGCAGCCTGGATGGCAACTGCTTCACCCAGGGGGGTCAGCCTGGCATTGTAGGCCACTCCACCCTGATGCAGATTGGACCGGAATTCGCCTGCTTTGGCAACCCGTTTCATTGCGCCGACCACGTGTCCGTCCACCACCAGTACCCGTACATCTTCACCCCTGGACTCGGCAATAAATTCCTGGACAAAATAGGGCTCGTCCCGGGGTGTCGACTCAAGAACATGTTTCAACTCCTGATGGGTATGCACCAGCTTCACGCCCAGCCCATGTGTACTCTCCAGTGTCTTGACAATACAGGGAAATCCGCCCACCTGTTCCTCGATCAATCGAATATCCGCTCCGGGTTCTGCCATCACGGTCACGGGAACATCAATCCCCTTTTTCGTGAGCCGCTGCAGGCTGTGGAGTTTGTCCCTTGCCTGGACAAGTGCCCTGGACGGGAGGGTAGCTGGTACTTTCAACCATTCAAAATGCCGGATCAGGGCCGCCCCCTCCTGGGTAAAGGTGGCTCCAATCCGTGGAATGATCCCATCCGGAATGCGCAGAAGCCGATCCTGATAGAAGATTTGAGCACCTTCCTGGTCCAACAAGAGACTGCACCGCGAATAGTCTACTAATACTGGTGTATGGCCCTGCTCGATACAGGCTTTATACAAGCTCTGCGTACTATACAGGCCCGGGCCTCTGGTGAGAATTGCAATTTCCATGATGATGCATCCTCCCCAAATGTAAGTGTAATTCTGTGTGCAGGTGGAAAGCTTGTTATATTTGGAGATGCACCCTGAGCCAACTGCTGCACCACTTGCAGCGACTCCCCTGAATGACCGGAAAACCATCAATGGCTGGGCCCTGTTTGACTGGGCAAACTCCTCCTATGCCCTGGTGATCTCCTCGGCCATCTTTCCGGCTTACTATACCAGCATCACAGATGACATGATCCATTTGGGATCTGTGAGTATCTCGAACAGCGCACTGTATGCCTATGCCCTTTCGCTTTCCTATATCTTGATCGCCGGACTATCGCCCATCCTGTCCGGTATTGCAGATGCCTCAGGCCGGAAAAAATTCTTCCTCAAACTCTTTACCTCGATCGGGGCATTGAGTTGTCTGACCTTGTACTTTTTCAAAGGCATGGCTGAATTGGACACCGGCATCCTGGGGTTCATGGGCGCAACGATCGGATTTACCGGTGCTCTGGTCTTTTATAATGCTTACCTCCCCGAGATCGCCACGGAAGATCGATTTGACAAGGTCTCCGCCAGAGGATTTGCCTTTGGCTATATAGGGAGTGTCATTCTTCTCATCCTCAACCTGGCCGTCATTATGAATTATGAAGCCCTGGGCATTCCGACCCAGGGTGTGGCCACCCGACTGGCATTTGTCTCGGTCGGTCTATGGTGGCTGGGCTTTGCCCAGATCACATTCCTTCGTTTACCAAAAGATCGCAATGGTCGTTTTGAATCCCAAACCTTGAAAAACGGCTTTCGCGAGTTGAAAAAAGTGTGGCAACAGCTGACTCACCTTCCCAACCTGAAACGGTTTTTGATGGCCTTCTTTTTTTACAGTGCAGGGGTACAAACTGTGCTCTACCTGGCGGCCACGTTTGCGGAAAAGGAACTTCATTTTGAAACAACCAATCTCATCTTACTGATCCTCGTACTGCAATTGGTTGCGATCGTGGGGGCCTACCTCTTTGCTTTCCTGTCTGGCAAGATGGGCAATAAGAAAGCTCTCTTCATCATGCTGTTCATCTGGATACTGGTTTGTATCACGGCCTATTTCACCTACAGTCAGGGACAGTTTTATGTCATCGCCGGATTTGTCGGTCTGGTCATGGGTGGGATCCAATCCCTGTCCAGGTCTACCTATTCCAAACTGGTCCCGGTAGACACCCCTGATCGGACCAGCTATTTCAGTTTCTATGATATCCTGGAAAAACTGGCGATCGTGGTGGGCACTTTTTCATGGGGTGCCATTGAACAACTCACCGGCGGGATGCGACCATCTATTCTGGCATTGATCGTATTTTTCCTGATCGGCATGACCTTGCTCTCCAGGGTGACCATCCGCCATGCCCATCCTCAACATGTCCCGGTCGTTCATTAATCTACATACTCGAAACAACCGATATCTGGCATAACCTGATCACGAAAAACTCCGTCTAGATCGAGTGGAACAGCCGGTAAAGGCAGGGCCAGGCCTTCGACCACGGAAAGGGTATCCAGGTGGAAGTCATCTTCATTCAGGTCCCGGAATAGCGGTTGCCCGAAAGAATAGTTCAGGCAGTTTGTGGATTGATCAAAGAAGTCAGGCCATTGATCCATTTTCAACAGATCTTTTACCCGAACAAGACTGTGTGAAAAACTGTATTGAAACGCTCCCGGTGAACCTCCAGTACCATCGATCATGGTGATCTCGTCCTGGTTATTTCCAGTGAGGATGCAATTCACAAAGGTCATATTCAAGGGCAACACATAGGCCTCCGAACATAGCGGGTCCAGACAAAAGATATTACTGGCAGAAAGTGCTTCGGCAGTATTCCCATAATTGGCAATGGTGCAGTATTGAAATTGGTGCATGCCACCCAGGGCGATCTGAATGCCATTTCGTCCAGAGTTATGGATCAATACGTTATCCGCAAGGATATCACCGGCATAAGAAACGAGACCACTTCCAGATGTCCAGCCGATCTCGGAATCGGATATCTGCACAGTGGCACTTGAATCGACATAGATCCCGGATATGCTGTTGTGGATGACTGCATGCCGGAAGGTATGCCCTGTGGATCCGGGGCCCAGTCGAATCCCTCCCCATTGTCCCGGCAGGGTGGCAAACTCGGGCTCAAGGCGGTCAGAACGGAAGATGACCGGTTTATCCCGAGTTCCTTCCACCTGAATCCGCCCCTGCTGTAATGTATAGATGAGGCCATCCGTATAAAATCCGTTTTCATTGGGCACTACACCACCGTGTAAATGTACACGTGTTCCGGGCATCATCCGCAATGTACAGCTGTCGATCAGCAGCACGCCAAAAATCACGTACGGCCGGGGATCATTCCAGACGATCTCCATATTATCGCAGGACAACAGGGCTAACCCCGCAGAATTGCTGTTGTTCGGAATATAAATGGCATTCTGACCCCAGGCCTCCAGGATGATCTGCTGGGTATGACCATTGGTCACCAGGGTGATGGCATCATGGACCACAAAGGGACTGACAGAGGAGGGCTGATCGGGATCGATCGTCACCTCGACAAACAGGTAAATACTGTCTTTGGGTAAGATCTCAACATTCTGGAATTGGTCGCCCGCAATACCATCTACGTTCATTCGAAAGAAGGGAGATGAACCCTGGGCAAATGAAATGGAAGATATCCGAATGATCTGATCCTTTGGATTGAAGAGTTTTACCAGGCGGGTTGCAGATCCCTGGGTTGTAAACACGGTGTCAAATCGCAGGGTATCAACAGAGAATGTCAAGGATACATCTGAGCCGGTATAGATATCCGGTTCCTTGATACATCCTGTCCAAAATCCAAGCAGGAGGAGAAGTCCCACCAGTAATCCGGTTGATCGAACACTTGATTTCATAAAACGAAGGTACTAAGACACATCAGGAATCAGGATGAAGTCGCCAGCTGCCCAGGATAAAAAAGGGGTCGGATGAATACTCATCCGACCCCTGTCAATTTCTATCACAACTCGTTAGAATGACCAGAGGTCATGCTCGTAGTTAAAGATCTCCTGTTTGATCTTCTCGCCTTCCATCAGGATATCCAGACCGGAATAGATGTCTTCAAGACGTCGATCCAGCACATTGCGCTCTTTGATCACATAACTGGAGAAAAAGCGCATTTCCATAATATCCTCCCAGGTTAACGGGCTGGTGTCATTACCGGTCCGGAACGCAATATGCTGTGCAAGCGTATAGCGAGCGTCGGGATAATACACCCAGAAAAGGGGAAGTTCGAAACGGAAGTTTCCGTTATCATCATAGCTGTTCATCAAAGGAGCAATACCCAGAATTCGAGAACGAACCTCTGATTTCTCCTTGTCGAAATACCACACCTCCTTCAATCTGAACCGTTTCACGTCATCGGGGTTCAATTCGTTGTTCACGATCTGAACGATCTCCTCATACGTTTCCGGATCAAAGGTGATCACCGTATCGACTTTGCTTCCGATACCGGCTACCTCCTCAGGATGCAATGGACGGGTAAACCGATCATCCTCTGTGCTATAAACGGTAATATCACCGTTGATAGCCGCATTCAGGATAATGGTAAAGAACCGCATATCCGGATTGATAAAGGGGTGGTTCATCTTTTCACGTGTGTCGATCACACGCCAGATGCGCTTCTCCCAATAATAATCCGCCTCGCGTACAGGAGCATAGGGCAAGACCCTTTTTTCCGTAGTCAAGGTTTTTTCGACGATCCCATCCAGAGGCGTTTTGGGTGCCGGATCGCTTGATTCAGTACGAATCACCTCTGGAGTCTGGGCAAACAGCACTCCTCCTACCAGGAGAAGGACAAATACACCCAGGAATTGTTTGAACAGCAATTTCATGCTAACGCAACTTATTAATTAGCGAATCTTAAATACCATTGAGTTGATCTTTCGACCGGCGGAATCACCCGGGCAACGGGCTTTCACATCGTCGAAATAGTATACATCACCAGGCTTGGCAGCCTTGACCAGGTTTTCTGCCTTGGTCTGGTAACGAGGACCTTCGTTTTCAGCGACGATCGGATCCTGACGGGGTGGTACGCGGGTCAGGGTGAAACTCTGTACGCGGCAAACCGCTTCAAAGTCAAAGTTATCCAGGAAGGCACCTACACCTGCCTGCGCTTTGAACTCACCATTACCCATCAGACCAGAGCTCTCTTTTCCAAGACGAGCAACCGGATCAGGGATCCGCTTGACACGGAATAACTTCGAATCTTTCAGGCCGACACCAGGTGCAGATACGTTTACCATACACTCATTGGTCGGTGTCTTCACTTCAACCATATAGTTGGCAGAGCCTACCTTTTTGATCGTCGCGCCTCCGCCATTGACTGAGACCTGAATATCATTTGATGAAGCCCCAGCAGCAGATACAGAGATCGGGTTTTCTACTCCGATGTAGAATACGTTCATCTTGTCTGCTGAAACAGTAACGCTACGTTCACCCACTTCGTATTCGAATGTCTTTTTATAAGACTTCACTTCCTTTGTCAGTGGGTTGGTCACCTGGATCTCCACATTATATGACTTCGAGCCAATTTGAGAAGTTCCGGTTTCGTAAACCGCCTTACCATCTTTAACCGGCAGGTTGGCTCCGTTGACCAGGATACGTGTATTGTCTCCAGCTGAGGTACTGAACGCACTCAGGAACACATCGGCAGTATACCGCTCTCCTTTGATCACATAGCCTTTGACAGCAGAAACGACAGGTTCGAACGAATCAAACTTGATGTCTTCGCCGGCTACTTTGCCCAGGATAAAGTTCAGGGCAGTGGTCGAGGACGCACGTGCATCATTCTGGAATTTGGTCAAAATGGGGAATACAGCAGCAACAGGCATCTGCTTGAAGTTGTATTCAGTCCAGTTTGGCTTGTCTGAACGCTTGACAGCTTCATCATCGATGGTCAATGGCATAGCTGACACAACGCCCGGATCATTCTCCACCAACGTTTCCAGTTTGGCCCGGGTATCCCGGATCTTCTGCTCGAGAAGGAATCCTTTCCCCTGCTTGCCATCTACACCGACCAACAGGCGGGTAGTGACATCTTTATCTTTGATCCGCTTTGGTTTGGACGGATCTTTTTCGGAAGGCCCGCCGGCAGCTTCGAAAAGCTCCTTTTTCAGGTCTTCAACATAATTGTAGAATTCATCTGCGGTCGTTTTGACTTCTTTGGCTTGTGCAAGCCATTTGTCATTGACCTCATTCTTGTACGCCTGGGCCTGCTTGTCGATATTGGTCAACAAGGTGCCATTGGTATTCTCAACGATGACGTTACTTTGAGCGATACCTTTATTCAGGGTAAAGAAGGCGTTCATAACTTCCGCGGAGATGTTCAGGGCCAACAGAGCTGTTAGCACCAGATACATCAGGTTGATCATCAACTGCCGCGGTTCCTTTGGAATGGACATAGAATTTCTGTTTGCTCGTTAAGTGAAAGGAACGGTTTCCGTCCGGCTTATTTGCCGATGTTGGACATGGCATTCAGCACATTTCCATAAACTGAATTGAGCGAACCGAGATTCTTGTTCAAAGCAGAGAGCTGCTCCTTGTAAGCCTTGGTATCTTCCAAAGAATCAGAAAGGTTGGCCATGGCATCAGACATGTTCTTGTAGAATCCGCCCATTGCCTTGATCTGATCTTTGGCACCGGAGAAATCCACTTCCTGCAGGGCCTTCAGGGAAGAGAGGCTCTTGGACATGGACTGAAGTTCTGTCACCATGCTACCCAGCTGACGTTCAACGACTTCACCATCCAGAGGATGTGCGTCATCTCCTTCACCAGCTGTCAAAGGAGAAATTTTGCTGTTATAGTTGTCAAGTCCTGGATAAAGCTTCTCCCAGTAATAATCCTTTTCAGGACCGATCAGTCCCAGGAAGAGGAAGATGAAGGCCTCCACAGAGAGACCGAGGATCAACATCTCACTGGCACCTTCCCAGCTTTCGAGTTTAAAGAGAGCACCAAGCAGTACAACTGAGGCACCCACACCGATGATCAGGTTCTTGAAATATTTGAACCCTGATGTTTTAAGGAAACTTTGCAAGCCCATTGTCTAAAGCATTTTTGTTTGGTTAAGCGAAACGTGTTTACTATAAGCGTAAAGTGAAAGCCAAAGTAGGCAAAAGGAAACTTTATTACCAAAGTTTTCCCAATAGAAAAAAGAAACAGGTGGAAAGGTTAAAACCTTACCACCTGAGTATTTTTTAGAAGTCGTTGATCGAACGTCCCAGGAATGTGAGGGCACAGCGGAAACCTATATAGGATTTGGTGCTGTCCTGGAATTCCCAGTTACGCGTTCCGGTTTCGAGGAAGAATCCAACATCCTTCCATGATCCACCACGAATCACCTTCCGCTTGTCTGCTTCAGGATCATCATCAGCAGCATCGTATTTGATATCCGGGTTCAGATCGTGATAGAAGGAGATCGCATTCTCAAAGAATGCAGTTTCAGTCCACTCACTGACATTACCTGCCATGTTATACAGGCCGTAATCGTTCGGGAAGTACGCATCGCCACGGACGGTATACAGTCCGCCGTCTTCCGGATAGTTTCCACGACCCGGCTTGAAATTGGCCAGCAAACAACCCTTGGCATTGCGAAGGTACATGCCTCCCCATGGGTAGGGTGCCAGATCCTTGCCTCCGCGAGCGGCGTATTCCCACTCTGTTTCAGTCGGCAATCTGAATTCTTCGGTATTGACCTCGCCCCGTTCTGCAGCGCGATACTGATTCCAGAGCTTGGTTCTCCAGAAAGCGAAGGCCTTCGCCATCTTCCAGTTGACACCGACTACAGGATAGTCATCAAAAGCAGGATGCCAGAAGTAGTTTCGGGTGTAGGGTTCATTATAGGAATAGGCGAAATCACGGATCCAGACCATTGTATCCGGATAGATCTTCACCTTGTCCTTCTTGATAAAGGTGGTACGAGAAGACTGACCCCGGTCAGCTGCGGCAGCACGCCAGTCCAGCCACTCATAGTCGTAGACCAGTTTCTGAACGTTCAGTTCGCGTTTGCCGGCAAACCGATCATTACCCTGGTAGTAGACGTCCTCTACGGCTTCGTCATTCCAGTCGATCTCATATTCCCAGTCGATACTTTGGGTACCGTCCTCGTTCTCGATATAGGCGTCCATATAGGTCAGTGCAACAGAATCGCGCACCCAATGAACGAATTGGCGATATTCATTATTTGTGATCTCCGTATCGTCCATATAGAAACCAACGATGGAGATAGACTTTGGACGCTGGACAAAAGTCCGACTGATGTCCTCGTCTCCTGAGCCAATGTGCAGAGTACCGGAAGGAACGTAGACCATTCCATAAGGGTTGATCCCCTGCCAAGATGGCCGTTCCAACACGCCGACAAGCTGCCCACTTTCCTTTGAGCCACAAGCACTTATATAGAATAAGATGCTGAGGGCAGCGAAAACTTTGATAAGTTTTTTCATGTCCTTCACCCGAATTTTCCTGGTATTGAATAGGTTGTTTCTTAAAAGCAAGCTGTAAATATAGCCGGATTCATAAAGAATTCAAAAAAAGTTTCGCGAATGTAAACTTTATCGTCACTAGGCAAACGGGACACCAGATTCCCTATTGCCTGTTAAGACGGATAAAGTTAATAAATCCTTAATCAATCATTATAAAAATCTGGGATTGTAGATGATTCCCGGAAGTTTTCCCTTGGACAGCCCGGTCGGGATCCGATACTGGATCATCAGTTCGAAGCTGCCATTGTGAGTTTGCTTCAAGGGAGACAATCCTGACTCGTAGGCATACATCATCAAAAAGCGGTCCGAAACGTGTACACCGGCGGTCATGATGAACGCATCCTGAGAACTTCCGCTCCACCCGCGGTACCCACCTGCGATCACGAATCGCTCCCGCCAGGTAAGATAGCATTGGGTGGTGACCTGGATCTGGGTCAGATCAGACATCCATATCGTTGTCGGCCGTACTTGCAGTGCTCCCAACTCTGTTTGCCAGGAGGCGTGGAACACGATATGGGGCTGGATATTCAGTTCCGTGCCCACAGTTGACCCCGAATAGGACAATTGTCCTCCCTGGGCGTACCGCAGGGATGTCCCGAAGGTCCATTGGTCACTGCTCACCATCACACCCGCATGCAGGAGTGGACTCAGGGCATTGACCTGGTCCACCGGCAATCGGTCATCCTGATGATCCACACCCCCGTTATCGGGATACTGACCATCCGGTGTCCGGATACCACTGCCATCCAATCCGGACTGGAACAGGCCGGCTGCAACTCCGCCATGGATTGTCCAGTCCCGGCTGACCGGCAAATGATACCCATAGAGTACCGTGGCTTCCAGATTGTTCAACAGCCCAATCTGATCCTGCACCAGGGATATGCCCAATCCCGATCGGATCGCAGGAAAGGGCATATGTGCATTGATATGGTATCCGGACGGGCTGCCCGGCAACGCATTCCATTGCCTTCGAGCGGCTCCATTGAATATCAGGTCCTCCCCTGCTCCGGTCGCAGCAGGGTTCATCTCGACCAGGCTCCAGGGGGTCAATGCAAATTGGGGCAACTGCTGTGCCTCCATGACGGACACCTGGAGGGTAATGAACAAGGCTGTCAGGAGGAGTGATGTCTTATGCTGAATCATTGGCGTTCCGTTCATAATAATTGTTCTTCCAATTCCCGGACAGTCGTAACCGGCCGTTGGCAGGCATGATCCCGACATAGATAAAGGTAGGTCTTTCCCGGAAAGGTCCTGTCCTGGAACAGGGGGCTGTCATCTCCATGCTCCGAACCGACAACGAAGGTCCCGGGAAGATATTTCGTCTGAATTTCCTGGATCATGGCTGAGGCCTCCGGTCCTGTGATCACAATTTCCTTTCGTCCGTACACACTCGTCAACAGTCCGAGTGCGTGTTGTGCAAAGGAAGACGGGAAACGTTTTACGCTCGAGAGGATTCGGCTGCGTAGTTCTTCGGCTGTCCGTGCATAGCGTTCATCGCCGGTCAGAATGGACACTACCTCCAGATTCTCCGCCATGACCGCATTCCCGCTGGGCAAGGCACTGTCATAGGTATCGAACAGGGTGCTCTGTAAGGACGGATCGGACGATGTTCGAAAGGCCCCCTGCTCCGGATCATAAAACCGATCCAGAACCAGGTCAGCCAGGCGCTGGACCTCTTTTCTTCCATCGGCCGAGTAATTGATCTGCAGGTAGTTCAACTTCGCCCGGATCAGAAATGCATAATCCTCCAGGAAGGCCGGCTGGTAGGCACGACCTCCCGCATAGACTCTATAATAGGCATTCTCTTCTGCGGCCATGTGGCGGGAGATGAAGTGCAACGCTTGTTCTGCCCGCAGGCGAAAAGCCGGTTCATCAAAGCTTTTATATGCTGAAATCAAGGCATCGATCATCAGGGCATTCCATGATAACACCACCTTATCATCCAGTGCCGGTCGGATCCTGGGTGCTCGGATATCAAACAGCCGCGATCGAAGGGCTCTCCATTCCGTTCGCAACCAATCCAGATCGACTTGATGTTTCTGTGCAAAGGCAGGATCATCGGACCGGCGATGCAGGATGTTCATGCCTTCCCAATTCCCTTCCCTGGAGACATCCATGTAGTCCAGCCAAAGATTCGTATGTTCCGAAGCTGCTGAAATAAACTCCTCATACGACCACACATAGAACTTGCCCTCTACCCCTTCCGAGTCGGCATCCAGGGCTGAATAGAATCCACCGGACGGATGGGAGCACTCCCGATCTGCCCATTGGATCGTATCCCGTACGACCTGTTCCAATTCCGCATTTTTCCGATACGCACACCACTTGCTTATTACATCTACCAGGAGGGCATTGTCATACAGCATTTTCTCGAAGTGCGGAACGAGCCACGACGCGTCTGTGGCATAACGGGCCATCCCACCTCCGACCTGATCATAGATCCCGCCCCTGACCATTTGCTCCAGGCTGAACAAGACGTGATCTGCCCCATCTCGGGTACCGGTATAGGCAGCATAACTCAGCAGGAATTCCAGGGACATGGTCCGTGGAAATTTAGGTGCCGGACCAAACCCTCCAAATCTCTGGTCGCGATCATCCATTACCTGATCATAGATCTGGTCCATGACTCGTTTATCCATGCCAGATCGGTCAGATCCGATTTGCGGATCCATCTGGAAATGGCGGGTCTGATGGTCGCGGACCGCCTGGATCAATCGATCGGCCTGTGATTCGACGACATCCCGTTTCTCGCGGTACAGATTGGCCAGATGTTGTAACACCTGGGACCAGGAAGGCCGGTTCCCCATGGCCTGGGGCGGGAAATAGGTCCCTCCATAGAAGGGGCGCCCGTCAGGGGTCAGAAAACAATTCAGGGGCCATCCTCCGGATCCGCTGATCATCTGAACCGCATCCATGTACAACTGATCGATGTCGGGACGCTCTTCTCTGTCGACCTTGATATTGACAAAGTGGTGATTCATAAAAGAGGCCACGGCATCATCCTCAAAGGATTCGCGCTCCATGACATGGCACCAGTGGCAAGTGGAATAGCCGATACTCACCAGAATGGGTTTATCTTCTCTTTTGGCTTTTTCCAGGGCATCCGGACCCCACGGGAACCAATCGACCGGATTGTAGGCATGCTGGAGCAGATAAGGACTCGTGGTGGTGATCAACCGGTTTGGATAACGCTCTCCATTTGCTTGACTCATCAGCGGGGAAGTTTTATCCATAACGAAATTCGGTGGGCTCAGGTTGTCGTCCTCCCGGTTGCTCAGATGGTAATGGTCAATTGATCATAGGCCAGAAAGAAGCCCTCTGGCAGGGAAGCACCCACTTCGCCGCACTTTCCCAGGTCGTGACTGATATGCGTAAAATAGGTTCGGGAAACCCCACATTGGCGGGAAAGCTCGATCGCTGCCTGAAGATGCAGGTGCGATTCATGGGGTTTGTGGCGAAGGGCATTCAAGATCAATACTTCACTACCCCTGATTTTTTCGATCTGGTCGGCGTCAATAGTTTTGGCATCCGTAATATAGGTGAGGTCGCCAAACCGAAAGCCCAAAACCGGCATTTTGCCATGCCATACCCGAATCGGCATAACCGGATGCCCGGCAATGAAGAACGGCTCATCTTCCCGGATTGGCCGGATGTCAAATCGCGGTGCTCCCGGATAGGGATTCGCCTCAAAGGCATAGGCAAATCGGGTAGTGACCTCACTCAATACGTGTGGATCAGCATAGATGGGCATATCCCTGTTCTGCCGGAAATTAAACGGCCGAACATCGTCCAGACCGGCCACGTGATCATTGTGCTCATGGGTGAGCAAGATGCCATCCAGGCGGCTCTCGCCCGTGCGTAGCATTTGCTGCCGGAAGTCGGGCCCGGCGTCAATGACCAGATGGAGATTATGGTAGGTGAGAAAAAGTGCTGAACGCAGGCGGCTGTCCCGGGGATCCGGGGAGGTGCAAACAGGGCAGGCACACCCGATGACGGGGATACCCTGTGATGTACCTGTTCCCAGAAAGGTGGCCCTCATCATGTCTCGTCGGCAGAAATAGCGGCGTTCCGAATCACGTTTTGAAGAAAATCACGCGATTTGTCGTCTAATGACAAAGGGTCGACTTCAAGATTGAGCAGAATGTCAGTTAAGGTATTGATACGGCCTTCAGTATCAAAGAACTTGTTGACGACCACCACATTGCGGTGCTCGACCATACAATATCCCGATTGAAAATTCCCTTTTTCATAGCGTACGGTATACGCTAACTCTTTAAAGAGATCTTCCAGCTTTTTCAGATTGGTTACAGTAGGTTTCATTTCTCGAGGTCTGGGCACGTACCTTTGCAAAGATATAACTGCTTCGCCGCATGACGCATATTTCTCCAGTATTCCGCCATCTCATCTTCATCTTGCTGATGATGAGCTTCATTCATAGCATTCAGGCCCAGGACCGGCGCTTCAAAGCCGGAGTCCTGTTCGGCTTCAATGCCAGCCAGATCACTGGTGATGATCTCTGGGGCTACAACAAGGC
>JAUIEA010000058.1 GCA_030429045.1 Bacteroidia bacterium
TTTTCAGGTCATTACTGCAAAGGAGGGGCGGTTTTACAATTCTGAGGATGGACGATATCTGATCATGGAGCTGGACAATGGCCACCAATATCAGGAAACGGATCAGCAACAGGGGACGGGAGGCCGGCCTTTCATCCGGACCACATTCAGCCATTGGGAGAAGAAATTCGATCTGGGGCAATTCGATCTGGACAGGACAGATGAAGAGTCGTTCAAGACGAATGCATCGGTCATGACCATCGCGCAGATCCGGGATTCACGAGATTCCGTTGCAGGTATCCGGTTAGCACGGAACGAAACATTCCAAAAACAGATTCGACCGTATCTGCCTCGTCCGGGCGATCGGGATTCGATGGTGATTTCTCGTCAACTGAGGTCTATGTCGCAGCCCATTCCGGGCAAGGAGAAAAAAGTTGACATTACCGGTACCGTACCGGCATTTGAGCCGGTAGCGGTGGAACAGATGGCCCCTGTGGATAGCCTGCCTCCGGTTGCTCATTTACTTGAAACCTTCCCCCCGAAGAACCGGACGCTTCTGCTGAACCGGGCAAGAACCATGGCCAGATCCGTGCAGGGTGAGATATTATCGACACAACGGATGAATGAGGAGATCGCCAAGAGCCTGGCCAAATATGATATAGAGGTCCATTCCAAATTCAGCCTGGCTGCGATTTGCATGATCTTCCTCCTCATCGGCGGATCCATGGGCGCCATTGTCCGAAAAGGAGGATTCGGTTATCCCATGCTCATCGCGATCATCTTCTTTATCTTCTTCATGATCATCAGCATGCTCTTCAAGAACCTGGCAGAAAAGCTGGTGATCTCCCCGTTTCTCGGAGCCTGGATGGCCTGTCTGACCCTCTTGCCATTGGGGGTATTCCTGACGGTACGTGCCATGAAAGATGCCAAGATCGTGGATGTAGACAAGGTCGTCCAACCGGTTCTGGGACTCTTCCGTCGTGTATTCGCAAAATCGAAAACGTAAATGCAGGCTGCCCTTCGTATTGTATTTGAAGCTTTGCGGCCTTTTTTAATGGCTTGTCTGGTGTTTTGGGCCATATGCCTGACCATTGTCCTGGCCTATCCGCCGGGAGTAGAGCTCGCATTTTTCAACAGTTGGAAGGGATCACTGACAGATGTCTTGTTTATCTATGGCACACGATGGGGTGAAGAGCATGGCTACATCGTCATTACCCTGATCGCATTGGCCACCCGGTGGAAGGATGCGATCTGGATCCCGCTGGTCGGTTTTTTTGTGTCTCTCTTCAGCTTCCTGGCAAAGATCTATTTCAGGGCTCCCAGGCCGGGCCATTTTGCGGATGCCAGCTGGTTTCGTGATCAGATCATCCTGGTGGATGGGATCACGCCGCTGTCCGGCTATACCTCCTTTCCATCGGGCCATACCATGAGTGCCTTTGCACTCGCTGCTTTTTCGATCTATCTGTTCAGGGCTCAGAAGTGGCCCTGGATCGTCCTCTTCTTACTGGCCTTACTGGTGGGTGTAAGTCGCATGTATCTGGTGATGCACTTTCTGCGCGACGTCCTCTTCGGTTCGCTCTTAGGAGTGGTAGTCGCCATCCTGTTGGCGCTTGTCCATGTCCATCTGAACAGAAAGAAGGATCAATCAGCCGACTCGGTAGTGACCTGATCGATCTCCTCCCGGACCTCGCGTAACTGTTCCCGGCAGCTGCTGATCAGCTGCATGGCCCGGGCCACCTGTTCGCGCATTTCTTCCAATCCGATCTTTCCCTCCTGCAATTGGGCCAGGATAGACTGGATCTCCTTCATGGAGTCATCATAGTTCTGTTTCTTCTTGCTCATTCGTTTGGGTTATACTGGTCAGAACGCCATGTTCCAGGTAGGTGATGATCTGTTCTCCTGCACGGACCAGGCCGGGATCGCGGAGGGGTTTATTCTGATAAAGGGTCATGCTGTAACCCCGTGACAGGACCTTGTCGGGGTCCAGCTGATGGAGCTGTTGGACAAGATGATCGACGTGTTGATCATGACTCTTGAGGATGGCCCGGGATGACTGTTGCAGGTCTTTCAGCCTCTGCTGGAGATGCCAGTCATGCTGTTCGATCCACCGGCTAGCGGTATGGAGGAGGGATTGTTTCAGTTGGTCCAATCCCGTATGTGCGGAAAGGAAGGATTTTTCCGTTTCCTGTCGGATCATTCTTCCGAGTTCGACCAGATCGCTGTCGAAATGCAAATTGGTTTCCAGGATGAAGGAGGCCACCGCTGTGGGTGTTTTGAATGAACGTGCCGCGACGAGGTCACTGACGGTCTCATCGATTTCATGGCCGATCCCTGTGAATACGGGTATGTCCAGCAGGGCGATCTTTTCCCCGATAGACCGATTGTCAAACCAGGCGAGATCCAACTTGCTACCACCACCGCGGATGATCACACAAACATCAAATTCAGCTATCCGCCCTGTGATGGCCTCGAGTTGATTGAGGACATCCTGCTCTACGGATGCACCCTGCATAGCGGCCGGAAACACCTCGAGCTGAAAGCCAAAGCCATAGCTGTTATCACGAAGTTGCGCCTGGAAGTCCTGCCATCCGGCCGCCTGGAGCGAGGTGATCACGGCAATTCGCTGGATGACACATGGAAAGGGCAGTTCCCGGTTTCTCTGGAGTAGCCCTGCCGCATCCAATTCCTGGATGATCTGCTGTCGACGCAAGGCCATTCGCCCCTGGGAGACGCTGAGGTCGATATCCTCCAGGGTGAGTTTCAATCCATAGATGGGGTGATAATCGATCCGGGCCAATGCCTGAATTTCATGCCCTTCTTCCAGAAGTTTGGGTAGTTCCTGCTTGACGGTATCCGGAAATCCCCGGGTGCGGCTCCCCCACAGCACGGCATCGATCTGCGCGATCCGTTCATCGCTCCCTTCCGCTTTTTCTACGAGTTGGAGGTAATAATGGCCCTTGTTAAGCCGTGATTGCGCCACTTCTGCTTTCACCCAGAGAGGTTCGGAGAAGTTGAGGACCAGGGCCCGGTGGATTCGATCCTGGATTTGGGATAATCGCAACACGGAGTACATGTGCTAAAGATAGAGCACGAAGCAGTTATCGGTATTTTATCCGTGTCTTATCTTCACAGAATGTTGAAGATTTCATCGAGCCGTTTTGCATTCTTCCTCTGGCGATACTTGCCGGCGGCTGCCTGGATGGGTGTTCGCATCGAATTTCTGGATGATCAGGTCTGCACGACCCGCCTGCGCTATAGCTGGTTCAATCGCAATCCATTCGGGTCCACCTATTTTGTGGCGCAGTCAGCAGCAGCAGAGATGGCGACGGGATTACCGGCCTATCTGACGATCCGCCAACGAAAGGCAAGACTGGCCATGCTGGTCACGGATATGGACATGTCCTTCCTCAAGCAGGCCAAAGGAGTCACCTATTTTCGATGTGACGAGATCCAGAAGATCGTTTCAGCCATCCGCAAAGCGGAGATCACCGATGACCCGGTATCCTGCAAGGTCGCCGTGCAGGGCCTGGATGCTGAAACCGGAGATCCCGTATCCGCTTTTACAGTGATATGGCGCTTCCGTCGAAGGAAACAGAAGTGATCCGGTATTACTGGACGACGACTCGTTCAGTATGGACGCCTTTTTCACCTTTCATCCGCAACAGGTAAACACCAGCGGTCGGACTCTCATTCATGACCCTGAGGACCTGATTGCCGTTTGTCACAGCGACCCCGGATTGACTGAAGATCAACCGTCCGGAGAGGTCATACAGTTCCAGGTCCAGTCGGAGCTCACGGTCTGCTACGACCTGCAGATCAATGGGTTGGAGCAGGGATACCGGATTGGGTAGAACCTTGATCGCTGTCAGCCCTTCCACATCCTGTACGGCAGAGGACATGCCGGAGGTGAATTTGAAAGTTGTCCCCCAGTTTGCACAGGTGTTGTATTCGTTGTAGGCCCATACCTGCCAGTAGTACAGCTTGCCGTCTGCCAGGGTGAAGTCGAGGGTCACTTCAGGTTCAGTTGTATAGTAGTAGGTCGGCATGAATCCAAAGTTCGAAAACCGGTCGATCCGGATGATATAGGATTCGGCACCGGGTCCTGCATCCCACTCAAGTTTGACATTGCTGATGCCGTTGGAAAAGCCGTTGTTCTCTGGGAAAGTGGCAACAACCGGACCTGGCTCTGCCAGTTCAGGAGTGCTGTTGGTATTGATGTACCGGTTGTTGTTGGAAGGCAGGTTTGACCGTGCATTCATTTCGGCAATGGCTACATTCTTCTGCTGGTCGGAGAAGTGATAATCTGTGCAGAGGGAGAAATAGCCCATGATGTTCTCTTCATCCGGATTGAGCAGTACGCCTTTACTGTCCTTACAGCCTCCGGAATAGGAGCAGTTTGGCCAGCCCAGGCCGAGGTTATAATCAGCTGGGGTATCCGTCAGGAAGTCACCGGCATTGGAGGAGTTGCTTCCATCAGCGAATTCTGAAAGCACGTTGTTGTAGGGAGGCTTCAGTGAGTTACAGGGTGCAGTCGCAAAGGTATTGGGGTTGCCATGGATGGCCGGGTCCCATTCTTCGCATTCCCAGCCGTTGAACGGGTGGAGCAGGCTGAAATAGTGGCCCGCTTCATGTTCGATCGTTTCCGCATTAGACAGGATCTGGTCCCTGCGAATGACGATGGCATCGACATTATAGTTGGGTGCATCATTGGTATAGTAGCCCAAGACATTTGCCTCACCGGTCTGGTTGGTGAGAAAGATGTTCATATACGCCTTGAAGCGCTTGGCTGCCAGGACTTGTACCCCGGCGTTACTCCGAGGGTCATCGTAAGCTACGCTGCTGTTGAAGGTGTTCACGCCTCCCTTCATGTAGAACTGGATATCCAGGTCCGCATAGAACTCATTCAATCCGCACAACATGTCCAGTACGCGGTGCAATTCTACGCCTCCTGTCCCATCATTCTTGTTGACGATATGGAATTTGATCGGCACATAGGTCACCGCCCCGGATCGTTGGTTGGCCGGCTGGTTGGCCAGGGAGGCCAGGCGTTCCGTCAGGTGAGTGGTGACCTCATCCAGCGTAGCTCGGGATGTTCCGCAGAAGCCGCGTACCTCCTGGGCATACAGGGAGGAAATGGACAAGGTCAGGGACGAAAGAATAAGGAGGAGGAGACTGAAATGTTTCATAATGCGATTGGATTCCTGACAAAGATAACGTCATTCAGGGATTCCGGTTCGTCAGATGGGCGACATGATCGGACTTTGCGTGAAATCATCTCTCTTTTCCTGTGCTTGTCGCCTCGAATCCACTACCTTTGCCGCCGGAAATAAAACCCATCTCCATGAGTAAAGTCACAGTTGTAGGTGCAGGTAACGTAGGTGCTACTTGTGCCAATGTGTTGGCCCATAAGGACCTTGTCAAAGAAGTCGTCTTGCTGGATATCGCCGGTGATATGGCGAAAGGAAAAGCCTTGGATTCCTGGCAACAGGCCCCCATTGATTATTACAGTACCAAGTTGAAAGGCACGGATGATTATGCCGATACCGCCAACTCGGATATCGTTGTGATCACCGCCGGAGTGCCGCGGAAACCGGGCATGAGCCGGGATGACCTGATCGCTACGAATGCGAAGATCGTTGTCTCTGTGACCCGGTCGATCATGAATCATTCGCCGAATCCTATCATTATCGTGGTGTCCAATCCCCTGGATGTCATGACGTATGCCGCACACAAGGCCAGTGGCCTGGGTGCCGATCGCGTGTTTGGTATGGCCGGTATCCTGGATACGGCTCGCTATCGCGCCTTCCTGGCTGAAGCTCTGGATGTGTCACCAAAGGACATCCAGGCGATGCTGTTGGGTGGTCATGGCGACACCATGGTACCACTGCCGAGGTATACCACTGTAGCGGGCATCCCCGTCACGGAGTTGATCAGCATGGACAAGCTCAATGCCATTATTGACCGGACCAAGGTAGGTGGCGGCGAACTGGTCAAGTTGATGGGCACCTCTGCCTGGTATGCCCCGGGAGCGGCAGCTGCACAGATGGTCGAATCCATTGTGAAAGACGAGAACCGCATCTTCCCTTGCTGTGCCTGTTTGAACGGCGAATATGGTTTGAAGAATATCTATGTCGGTGTGCCGGTCAAACTGGGTAGTGGCGGCATTCAGCAGCTGATCGAACTGCAATTGAATGCAGAAGAGAAAGCATTGCTCAATGAATCAGCCGCACACGTCCGCGAGGTGATGACCGCTTTTGAAGCGATGGATCTTTCCTAGATCAGGTCATCAACCAGAATACAGAAAGGCCGGTTCTTTATAGGACCGGCCTTTTTGATTGTGGTTTGCCAGGCAAATTCTCCGAATCAAGGACGCAGACGGATACGCACGGATGTACACGGATTGCCCGATTGCCCGGATGAGGAGTGGTAAAAGGTGAATGGTCAAGGGTAAAAGGTCAACATACCGACAATATTTCCGCTTGTCTTTCGAAATAACGAAATAACTCAATAACGAAATAACGTTTCATCCCTCATCCCTCATCCCTCATCCCTGATCCCTCATCCCTCATCCCTGATCCCTCATCCCTGATCCCTTCTGAACCTGTTGTCCACTCTTTTGTTACTCTTGGGTATATTGCCCTATGCAGGAACAGATCACCACCATGCCCATCCTGGCAGATATGCAGACCAACAGAAATCGGTCTGTTGAAGAAGCCTCTCATTCATCTGCTGTCCTTCTTGTTTTTCTGCGTCATTTCGGATGCACATTCTGCCGGGAAGCCTTGCAGGACCTGGCCCAGAAGAAGCCGGAATACGAGGCTGAAGGAGTCAGTCTGATCTTTGTCCATATGTCGGATGCAGAAACGGCTGATGACTATTTCAAGCGGTATGAGATCGATTCACCGGAGTATATTTCTGACCCTAACTGTATGTATTATGCACGTTTTGGCCTGGGAAAAGGAAGGTTCTCCCAGCTTTTCGGGCTTCAGGTCATGATGCGCGGATTCGAATCCGGCGTGTTGAAAGGGAATGGCATCGGCCCATTCATTGGCGATGGATTCCAGATGCCGGGCGTATTTATCATTCAGAACGGGCTGATCCGGGAGCAGTTCATTCACAAGCTGGCGTCAGATCGACCCGATTACGATCATCTGGTTTCCTGTTGTGTCATTCCCTAGCTGATGAATGGGTGGCGGTTTTCAAAATATATTCCTGACGGGAGAGGTGAGTCCACCTTCCAGCGCTTGCTCAAGGTACTCCAGGAGATCCTGCTGCATACCTCGGGAGATGTCTCGGAAGCGCTGAGCTGGCTGACAGAACTGGATCGACAATATGGCCTGACCACTCCGGAATATGGCATGGCTGATTTCATCCAGGAATTGATCGATAAAGGCTATTTGAAAACCAACACGGGCTCGGGCCCGGGAATGGTTCCCAGTGCTAAAATGGAACTGGATATCCGGAAAAATGCGCTGGAGGAGATTTTTCAGGACTTGAAACGGGCCAAACCCGGCGGACATGATACCCGATTTTTTGGCAAGGGCGACGAACGCTTGCCTGAAACACGTCCTTATCAGTACGGGGATCGGATGGATCAGATCGCCGCTGCTGAATCCTTGCGCAATGCCCAGATCCGGTTCGGGATCGACGATTTTCGATTGACCCAGGAAGACCTGGAAGTGCATGAGACAGTCTACCAGGCCCAGACCAGCACCGTGCTGATGATCGATATCTCGCATTCCATGATCCTGTACGGTGAAGACAGGATCACCCCGGCAAAAAAGGTAGCCTTGGCTTTGGCAGAGCTGATCACGACGCGATATCCCAAGGATACCCTGGATATTATTGTCTTTGGCAATGACGCATGGCGGGTCGAGATCAAGGACTTGCCCTATCTCGAGGTGGGCCCCTATCATACCAATACCGTGGCTGGACTCGAGCTGGCCATGGAGATCCTGCGTAAACGGCGAAATCCGAACAAGCAGATCTTCATGATCACCGATGGGAAACCCACTTGTATCAAAAAGGGGAAGAACTACTATAAAAACAGTTTCGGACTGGATCGGATGATCATCCGGAGGACCATGCACCTGGCAGTAGCCGCCAAAAAGCTGAATATCCCGATCACGACATTCATGATCGCCAGCGATCCGATGCTGGTTCGCTTTGTAGAGCAATTCACCCGGACCAATGCGGGAAAGGCTTTTTATGCCGGCCTGGACAATCTCGGTGCCTTCCTGTTTCGGGACTACAAGGAGAACAAAGGCCGACGATCCTGATCCTGGATTCGATCCGGATGATCAGATGAGGCGTTTTATCTTTGCACATACCTCTCCACTCGATTTTTCGTTTTCTCCATGATGAAATCGTTCATATTAGTCATAGGGCTTCTGACCGTATTCCTGGGATCATGCACCCGAATGCCCGGCATCCAGTCGATGAAGACGATGGAGGAATTGCGCCTGCTGGAAGATTCGATCTCCATTGCTGCGCGACTGCTGCAAAACGGAGAAACGGCTCTGGAACGCAGGAAGGCATCTCAGCAAATCGGTGTCCTGCTGGAAAGGGCACTTCGCACGCCCGGCTCCTGGGATTACCCGTTTGACAGCCTGCCACAGATATCCATTCTGATGCCTGATGAGAAGACCTTTCGTCTCTTTTCCTGGCAACTCTATCTGGACCCCGATCACTATCAGCATCGGGCCTTTCTCCAATTGGAAAAGGACCCGACGATGCCGATCACCTTGCGTGACCGTTCGGATGAATTTCTTCGTATCGAGTCGACCATCGGCTCTGCTGATCAATGGTACGGGGCCGTTTATTATAATATTCGGACCTGTACGAATAGAAAAGACACCTACTGGTTGCTGTTTGGATTTGACAGTCACGAATCCAGTAGCAAGCGAAAGATCGTCGAAGTCCTCCGATTGGAAGACGATAGAACGCCGGTGTTCGGATCCCCGGTTTTTGTGTACAAGGATAAAGAGGGGAGGGTCACGAAAGAAAAAAGCAGGATCCTGCTGGACTACGCCATGGGGAGTCATGTTCGCCTGAACTATGATCAGCATTACGATATGATTCTATTCGATCATCTCATCCCGTTTGCCGACGAACGCAATGGCCTGGGATTGGTCAATATTCCGGATGGAACCTATGAGGGATTCACCTTTGACAAAGGGCAGTGGATCCATGTCAACAAGATCTTTGACAAGATAATGAACGAGGCCCCGGTGGATTTTCCTGTCTTGGATGCCCGAAAGGGAAAGAACATCTTTGGTCGATGAAGCGAGAACAGGCAATCAGCTGCCATCATCTGACTACTCCACGGACCGCCCGGTATTTCTGTGCATTACCCCCTGAGCCCCCTCAACGGATCTTGATGGTCTGCCATGGGTATGCCCAGGCGGCTGCAGATTTTATACAAGAATTTCTGCCTGCAGCCGGAACAGACCAGGTCATCGTCGCCCCGGAAGGGCTGTCGCGATTCTATCGAAAGGGATTTGATGGGGATGTGGTGGCGTCCTGGATGACACGCGAGGACCGACTGGAAGAAATTGACGATCAACATCAATATCTCGATCAGCTGGTGGCAGCCCTTTATGGCCGATTTGGCGTGTTGCCCCTTTCGGTGCTGGGATTTTCACAGGGGGTACCGACCGTTTGCCGGTGGCTGGCACAATCGCACATTCCAGTTCAACAAATGATTCTCTGGGCGGGCATGGTGCCAGAACCAGAATACCTGGAACCCCTGGGCCGTAAACTCTCCGGGCAGGTCGATATTGTTCTGGGGGATGAGGACCCTTTCTTTACCTCCACCAGGGAGCGCCACCTGGAGGAGGCTGTTTTGCCCTGGTTTGGCCAGGCCCGGTGGCATCGATTCGAAGGAGGGCATCACATCATGCCCGACCTCTTGTCCAGGATCTGCGGTTAACGGGAGTCACCGTCATCCTGATCGAGAACCGTTGACAATCGACCAGATGATGATGCTTGCAATGAACCCTGTCCTGGGGCAACCGGAGAGTTCGGACGGCTAGTGCATACGGTCACCCCGGACCGGGAATCCGGACAGCATCCGGGCTTCAAAATCCAGGTATTCCTGCCAACGGATCCGAACCTTTTCAGGTGAACCATACAGGTTGGCCAGATCCAGGAAAAGCCGGTAGTGGCCGGCTTCCGCCACCATGAACTTGTAGTAGAAGTCACTGAGGTCAGGATCGGACAGCCCGATGGACAGCAGCCTGAACCGCTCACAGCTCCGGGCTTCGATCAACGCACAGGTCAGCAACTTTTCAATGAGCCGCTCTTCTCTCTTTCCCCCCTTTCGCTGGAAGGCCAGCAGTCCGTTGACATACTCATCCTTGCGCTGATACCCCAGTTGCAAGCCCCGTTTTTTCAGTTCCTGCAGCACCATGCGGAAATGCCCCCATTCCTCTGTGACGATGGGAGCCACGGACTCGACCAATTCCTGGTGATCGGGATAGAGTTGGACCAGCGATATGCAGGCAGTGGCAGCTTTCTGCTCACAATAGGCGTGATCGGTCAGGATTTCTTCAAGGCTGATTTTCGCCAGGTTTGCCCATCGTGGATCGGTCGGTAAATGGAGACCCAGTACCGTCTTGCTGGTTGGTTTCATGACATTGCGGTTCATGTACACCAAAGATACGGGCTTCCGGCTATCCGACAGACGGACGACCCGGGCCTGCCATCCGGTAAGGGCTGGCAGCTGATTTGTTCGGTGGCAGAGGCAGCGACCCGGGTAAAGCTGAACGTTCCTTCTAGGGGACTTCAATTTCATCCCCGTATATATGCGTGCATTATGCCATATTTGAGAAAAGAGAAACAGGCGCCAAATGGATAGATATGGCTTTTGAAACGAATATTCACCTGACCCACCATGCAGAGTTCGATCTGGCATCATCGGATGTGACGTCCATCGCACGGCTGCTTCATACTTCCTTTGATCAATATCCGGTCGACAAGATCTACTTTCCCCAGCCACCGGATCTGCGTATTTTATGCTGGGAAAAATCCTCACTGGTCGGCCATCTGGCAGGCGTGATCCGGGAGGTTCGCGTCGGCGAACATCCGATGGTGATCATGGGTGTCGCCGATCTGTGTGTAGCTGTGCAGCACCATCGACAAAAACTCGCCACCATGATGATCGAGCATCTGTCCTCCCTGGCGCAGAAAAGAGGGATCGACTTCCTGATGGCCATCTCCGGAGAAAAGGAATTCTTTCACATGTCCGGATTCAAGGAAGTGGATCCGAAATGCACCTGGCTGGCTTATCTGGGAGGCAAAAGTCTCGGACTTTGTCGGCGCACCCTCCATGGCGATGTACAGGTGAAGTCCTTGATCGAACGGGCCTGGCCGGAAGGTGATCTGGACTTCCTCGGTCCGATGTTCTGACAATTTGCCCTATCTTTGCGCCCTCATTAACGAGTCCCCCGCATGAATAAAACGCAGGCCTATATCCAGGAAAACAAGGATCGTTTCCTGGATGAGCTTCTGGAATTGCTTCGCATTCCATCCGTCAGCGCTGATCCGAAATTCAAAACGTCTGTTGCCGAAACGGCCCAGCTGGTAGCCAAACACCTGAAAAAAGCCGGTGTGCCCAAGGTAGAAGTCTGTAAAACGGCAGGCCACCCGATCGTCTACGGCGAATACATCCATGACAAGAAACTGCCTACGGTTCTGGTCTATGGCCATTACGATGTACAGCCGGCAGATCCGGTCGAACTTTGGGATACACCTCCCTTCGAGCCGGTCATTAAAAAAACCAAGCGGCATCCCAACGGAGCCATATTTGCCCGCGGCGCATGCGATGACAAAGGACAGGCGTTTATGCATATCAAGGCCTTTGAGGCCATGCGCAAGAGCAAGAATATCCCCTGTAATATCAAGTTCATGATCGAGGGGGAAGAGGAAGTCGGTTCGGTGAACCTGGAGAAGTTCTGCAAAAAAGAAAAGAAGAGACTGGCCTGCGATATGGTCCTCATCTCGGATACCTCCATCCTGGACAACAAGGTGCCATCGATCACGACCGGCCTGCGCGGGCTGACTTACCTTGAAGTAGAAGTGACCGGCCCCAATCGGGACCTGCATTCCGGCGTGTACGGCGGAGCAGTGGCCAATCCGATCAATGTGCTGGCCCGGATGATCGCTGACTTGCAGAACAAGAAAGGCGAGATCACCATCCCCGGCTTCTATGATGATGTGGAGATCGTGAGCAAGGCCGAACGGAAAGCGATGAACCAGGCCCCGTACAACGAGGCAGCCTACAAACGGGACCTCGGAGTGAAAGCCCTCCATGGAGAGAAAGGCTATACCACTCTGGAACGGACCAGTATCCGTCCAACCCTGGATGTGAATGGGATATGGGGAGGTTATATTGGCGATGGAGCGAAAACAGTTTTGCCCTCCAAAGCATTTGCCAAGATCAGCATGCGTCTGGTCCCTCACCAGGATCCGGTGAAGGTTTTCAAGTTATTCAAGAAACACTTTGAAGCCGTTGCTCCGGATTATGTCAAGGTCAAGGTGACACCCCATCATGGTGGAGATGCAGCCGTGACACCAACTGATTCTCCGGAATACAAAGCTGCCGAGTGGGCGATGACGCAAACATTCGGCAAGGCGCCTATTCCCGTTCGAAGTGGCGGAAGTATCCCGATCGTTGCCCTCTTCGAGACGGTATTGAAGGCTAAATCTGTGTTACTTGGATTCGGACTGGACAGCGATGCGATTCATTCACCTAATGAACACTTCGGGCTGTTTAACTTTTATAAGGGCATCGAAACCATTCCATACTTCTATCAACAATACGCTACATTAAAACAGCAAAAATGAGGACATACACCATTGCCATGAAGTCTGTGGTTCTTTTGATCGGCTTCATGATTTTCAACCATCATACAACTAACGCACAGCAAATGGATTCATTGAGTTACAGTTTAGGCATCCTTGTCGGAGACAACCTGTCCAAGCAGGGATTTGAAAAGTTGGATATAGCATCTCTCGCAGATGGACTGAAGGCAGCCATCACCAAGAGTGATATGAAGCTGGATCAGGCTGCTGCCAACCAGGTCGTCCAGCAGTATATGCAGAAAAAGGACGAAGCCAAATTTGCCGACGCTGTAAAAGCAGCTGAAGCATTTTTTGCCGAGAATGCCAAAAAACCGGGTGTGACCACCCTGCCAAGCGGGCTTCAGTATGAAGTGATGACTTCAGGTTCAGGTGCCAGCCCCGGGTTGACCGATAAAGTGACCACCCATTATCACGGTACATTGCTGGATGGCACTGTGTTCGACAGCTCTGTTGAGCGCGGAGAACCCGCATCCTTCCCGGTCAATGGGGTGATCAAAGGCTGGACGGAAGCCCTGCAATTGATGAAGACGGGCGACAAGTGGCGGCTGTATGTTCCTTCCGACCTGGCTTACGGGTCCAGGGGCGCCGGAGCGAAGATCCCACCCTTTACACCCTTGATCTTCGAAGTAGAATTGATCAGCATTGATTGATCTTTATTCGATTGAACAGATAAACGAAAAGGCCCTTGCATGCAAGGGCCTTTTCATTTACGGATGAAGCCGTCCTCCGCCTCAGGATAAATAGCCGAGGATCTTCAACATGCTCTCTGCCGTTTGTTCTTCGTAGACCTGGTAATCCACCAGATTTCCCATTTCATCCCGGTCGACAATCACATGTTTCGGAGAGGGGATCAGGCAATGTTTGATACCGCCAAACCCACTGATGGAGTCCTGGTAGGCCCCGGTATGGAAGAAACCGATATACAAGGGTTCCTGGTCTTCGGCTTCGATGCGGGGCAGGTAGACCTGGTTCTCATGAACCTCCGAATTGTAATAATCCGAGTTGTCACAACTCAACCCGCCAATATTGACCCGGTGATATTCATTCTCCCATTTGTTGACCGGGAGTAAAATGAATCGTTCGTAGATGCCCCAGCTGTCTGGCAGGGTGTTCATGAGGGAGTTGTCGATCATATACCAGGTCTCCGCATCATTCTGCTTTTTCTGGGCAATGACGGAAAAGATCGTTGCCCCACTTTCACCCACCGTATACTTGCCAAACTCAGTGAAGATATCCGGCTCCGGGATCCCGTCTTCTTCACAGGCCTGTTGGATCATGCTGATGATCTCCTTGACCATGTACTTGTAGTCGTATTCGAAGCTCAGGGTATTGCGGATGGGCATTCCACCCCCGATATTGATGGCCTTCAGTTCCGGACAGATCTTTTTCAGTTCGCCATAGAGTTTGATGGCCTTTTTCAATTCGCCCCAATAATAGATGGTATCCTTGATGCCGGTATCCACAAAAAAGTGGAGCATTTTCAATTTGAACTTGGGGTTGTTGGCAATCTTTTCCTGATAGTAGGGGATCACCTCTGTTGCACGAAAGCCAAGCCGGGAGGTGTAGAATTCAAAATTGGGTTCCTCGTCTGTGGCAACCCGGATGCCCAGTTTGCATTCTCCATTGACCAGTTCATCATAGTTGGCCAGTTCATCCGGATGGTCAAGTACAGGAATGGTATTGTAGAATCCATCATTGATCAGTCCGGCGATCTTTTCGGTATAGGCCCGGGGCTTGAATCCGTTATTGATAATGATGGAATCCTTTTGAAGCTTTCCCGAAGCATGAAGGTTGCGCAGCAGATCGATGTCGAATGATGAAGAGGTCTCCAGGTGGACGTCATGTTGCATGACCTCATCCAGGATGTATCGAAAATGATTGCTCTTGGTGCAATAGCAGTAATAGTAGCTCCCCCCGTAGTTCAGCGATTTGATCGCCCGGTTGAAGATATTTTTTGCTTTTTTGATCTGCGCTCCGATCCGGGGCAGATAGGTCAGTTTCAAGGGGGTGCCATACTTCTGGATGAGATGCATCACCGAAAAGTTATGGAAGGTCAAATACCCGTTCTCAATGTCAAATCCCTCCTGTGGAAAATCAAAGGTTTGATCGATCAGGTCGAAATACTTGTTTTTCATAGGGCCGGAGCTGGGTATTGGATAAAGGTAATGTCAAATGGCACCGCAATAATAAAAAATCCTGCCCCCTTGAGTGAGGGCAGGACAGATTGAAGATGATATTTTGTCGTCACCGAAGTAAGGGAAAAGAAACCGGACCTAATCGTCGCCGCCATCGGATCCTTTCAGAGGATGGACGCCGGAGTAAGCCCCTTTGAAAGGTTCCTGTGCCATTTTTTTCTTCTCCTCTTCCTTGCCAAGTACACTTTTTGTGGCGTGCGGGACAAGTTGAAGGCGCTCTTTACTGATCAATTGACCGGTAACAGAGCAGATGCCATATGTTTTATTCCTGATCCGAAACAGGGCCGCATCGAGATTCTGGACAAAATGCTGCTGGCGGGAGATCATCCGACTCATCATTTCTATCTCAGTATGCAAACTGCTGTCATCGAACAGGTCACCACTATTCTTATTATTGGTGTTCTCACTGAGCTCGGCCAACTGGGATTGCATGAACTCCAGTTCTGTACGTGCCTTTGCTACCTTTTCATTGACCAGAAGGCGAAACTCTTCCAGCTCGGCGTCCGAATAACGGGTAGGTTCTGGTGATGAGGTGTTTTCCATGAAATAAGGATTACGTTGAAGAAGAAGCAACGACATTTCGCTGCCGAAATGCCCCAATAACGGCAAAACCATGTAAAAAGTTTCCCGAGCGACCTTGGTGCGGGCTCTGGTCTCGAACGAAGGTATTTCGTCTTGCCGTAAAATTTCGGTGCAAATGTACACTCTGTCGGGTGAAAACCGGAAATAATTTAACGTACCTACTGGCGCAAATTGAAGAAACATGATGAATATTTGCAAAATTTTTTGACCATGTTCCATCCGGCTTCTCGACTGAAGAATAAAAGCACACGCATTGGATTGGGTGTTTATGCGACATCCTTCATCCCTGTGGGCACGATCACCTATATCCGTGATGCCCTGGAGTTGGTCATCGATGATGAACAGTATGCCCGACTGCCCGTGTCCTTGCAGGGTCCTGTGGAGCGGTACGCATACGTGGATGAACTGGGCAGGCGGGTCCTGAGTTGGGATCTGGGGAAATATGTGAACCATTGCTGCTTTCCCAATACCATGACAACTGCCTTCGGATTTGAAATCGCCATTCGAGATATCCTGCCAGGTGAAGAAATCACCGATGAATACGGCTTGTTCAACCTGGAGACCCCGATGTCCTTATCCTGTTCCAGACCAGATTGCCGACGGGTCGTTTCAGCAGAGGACCTGGACCGATACTACCCCGTATGGGACCAGCAGGTCAAAGCGGCATTGCTGCAGGTAAGGCAGGTCGATCAACCCCTGTGGGACCTGGTGGATGCGGAATTGGAAAAGCGAATCCAGGAATTTTTAACAGATCCTGACCAACATTATCCATCTTTGCAACAGGTTAAACGCCGGCAATAGTCCGGTTTTTGTGTGCTGCATATTGATATCATTACCGTTGTTCCCGAATTATTGGCGAGCCCCCTCAGCCATTCCATCCTGGGTCGTGCCAAAGACCGCGGTCTGCTCGAAGTGGAGATTGTCGACCTTCGGAAATTCGGACTGGGGAAGCATCATCAGGTAGATGATTATGCGTTTGGAGGTGGAGCCGGCATGGTGATGATGCCGGAACCCCTGATGACCTGTATTGATGATCTTTGTTCGCGGCGCACCTATGATGAGATCATTTATATGGCTCCGGATGGAGAACAGTTCGACCAGCCCATGGCAAACAAGTTGTCGCTGGCCAGCAATCTGATGTTGATCTGTGGTCATTACAAGGGCATAGACGAACGGATCCGGGAGCATGTCATTACCAGAGAGATCAGTATCGGCGACTATGTCCTCAGTGGTGGGGAGCTGGCCGCCGCTGTCGTCGTAGACGCAGTCGGGCGGTTGTTGCCCGGCGTGCTCAATGATGAGACATCCGCGTTATTTGACTCCTTCCAGGATGATCTGGTCGCCCCTCCGGTGTATACACGCCCTGCAGAATTCCGGGGCTGGAAGATCCCGGAGATCCTCTTGTCCGGAAATTTCAAAGCGATTGAGCAGTGGCGGCATGATGAAGCAGTGAAGCGGACCCGGCAACGACGCCCGAACCTTTTGGATCATGATCAGCTGGATTAGATCGATTCTTGCCTTGTTGCTGCTGGCTGGCGGCGGAATGACCGGTTGGGCACAGACACCCGAGTGGTGGTCTGAAAATGTTCAATGGGATGGGGTAACACCCTTCCAGCACTATCTGGAACTGACGCCCAGGGGGATGGGGCCCAACGCCATGCCGGTCCCGGATCTGCATCAATCATGGGATACGGTGACCTCATTTACAGTCTCCGCAGCAAGCCATTTTCGTAAGGGGGAAGTCACCCTGAATGCAGATATGGATCTGCGGTGGCAGCCCAGTCCGTGGGTCAGACTACGCATCCACCTGGTTCCTCTGGAATGGTATCAGACCAGCCATGCGTTGAAAACATTTCGCCGCATCCACTTTTTGTCCTATGACCATCAATGGGCGGGAGGCGATTTCTATGTCGAAACCGCCGTACGGATCCCTCCCGCCTGGATACCTGCAGTGCGAACCGAACTCCGTGTCGGGATGAAGACGGCATCGGGTACCAACCTGGGGGCCGCACGCTATACTGACACACCAGGCTACTTTTTCGACCTGGGAATGGCCGGACAGTTGTTCCGGCATCCCGAGTTAGCGTGGGAAACGATGTTAGGGTTCTATGCCTATCAAACCTATGAAGATGCACATCGGCAGAATGATTGTATCCTGTACGGAGGCTCACTCGGATGGACACCATCCAAATGGTCGGTCAGGGGCGGAATGAAGGGCTATTGGGGATATTTCAATGCAGGTGACAGGCCCCTGGTGGCACAGATCGAAGCGCGATGGGGGGCAGTTGACGCCCCCTGGCAATGGGTGATCAGCGGGAGCACGGGCCTGTCAGATTGGCCCTATACATCCCTTCAATGTGGCATCCGGCGAACCTTTTTGACCGGCCGGAGATCATTGGCATATCCAGTACAATAAAAGCGTGACCAGCCAGGGGAGATACATCACCCCATCGATCAGGAGCCCGAAATAGTGTTCAGGCCGGTCCTTGTGGGTCCAAACCAGCAAAAGCCCGCTGCACATCCAGGTGACTGCATTACCCACGAGTGGGAGCCAGGCGGTTTGTGCGGTTCCCCCCAGTCCCAGGTCAATCATCATGCTCAAGGTAAGGGCAAGAAGGCCCAGGCGGACACACACGGGCCACCCCAGCAGCAGTGGGAGGGTCAGCGTTTGATGTTGACTGTCCGACTGGAGGTCACGCAGGTCAAACGGCAGGGTGATGGCAAAAATGAAAAGGGCGCGGGATAGGAAATGCCAGGCCGTCGTTGGCCATTCGAGGGATTGCGACGCATCGGCAAGTGGCAACAGCACGGTAGTGGTTGCCCAGACGATGCTGATGAGGAATATTTTCAGGCCCGGAATGTCCCGGATGCGCTGGTGCCTGCTGATCGGAAGAATGTACGCTACAGATAGGAGGCCCGCCACCATGCCGACGATGCGACCAGAGCTGGAAAGCCCCAGGAAGGCATAAAATGCAGCCAGTCCACCGAACAGGATCATCCAGGGCCAGTAGCGTTGAAGCGGGTGAATCTGGGCAAGTCTCTGCGGTGAGAGGACCCGGATGCCGACCCATCGTTGCAAGGAGTAGGCCGTCATCGTCCCTGCAAATACAAACAGGATCAGTGGCAGGCCAGGCCTGGAGGCATCCGCAAGTGCCAGGGTCTGCATGCAGAGCGCTATGGCCGCTCCTGCGACCCAGACATGACTGTAGATCAGGGCATAGCCCCATCGATCGATCAAAGAAGTATGACCCGAAGGATCAGAAATATTTGAAGTTGTGTTGGTTGGAGATCTTTTGGACACTGTGAAAGAGCAGTTGAACCAAATGAGCGATATCATCCCGGTGCGCCATTTCTACAGTGGTGTGCATATAGCGCAATGGAAGAGAGACCAGCGATGCAGGTACTCCACCATTGGAATAAGCAAATGCATCGGTATCCGTCCCGGTAGACCGTGATGAGGCTTCTCTTTGAAATGGGATCTTGTTCTCCTCCGCAGTTTCAATGATCAGATCGCGAAGGGTATTGTGAACCGCTGGAGCGTAGGTTATGGTGGGGCCATCACCGCACTTGATCTCTCCGTTGATGGTTTTATTGACCAGGGGGGTATAGGTGTCATGTGTCACGTCCGTGACGATAGCAGCGTGGGGTGCGATGGTCCGCGCTACCATCTCTGCCCCGCGAAGTCCGACCTCTTCCTGGACTGCATTGACGATATAGAGAGAGTAGGGGAGTTTGATTTTTTTCTCCTTGAGCAGGCGGGCGACCTGAGCGATGCAAAATCCACCGATCCGGTTATCCAGTGCACGGCCAACAATGAATCGACCGTTCAGGGTGGTCATATTGTCTTCGAAAGTGATGACACACCCGACATGGATGCCTTTTTTCAGGACCTCCTCCTTGTTCTTTGCCCCGATATCAACAAAGATGTTTTCCAGGGAGGGAGCCAGGTTTGCATCCTTGCCCTTGCGCAAATGAATGGCTGGCCATCCGAACACACCGTTCACAATGCCTTCCTTTGTATGGATATGTACCCGCATGGATGGTGCGATCTGATGGTCAGATCCGCCATTGCGGACGACATTGATGAACCCGTCTTCGGTGATGTAATTGACAAACCAGGAGATCTCATCCGCATGTGCTTCGATGACGACGCGAAAGTCCTGTCCCGGATTGATGATGCCATAGGCCGAGCCGTAATTATCAATATGGACTTCATCTACATAGGGCCTGAGGTAGTCCAGCCAGATCTTTTGACCTGAAGACTCATACCCGGTCGGAGCATGGTTGTCCAGATATTTTTGCAAAAAGGCTTCTGTAGCTTTATTCAGAATTTTCATAGGTGGGGTCACATTCTAGCTGATGTACGCAATTGGCGAAAAAAAGTTGGGTGGGTGCCTGTAAGCTAGACAGGCTGCTGTTGAAATTGATCAGACCATGTCCGGGGGTTGTGATACCAGGCTGCCATAACGACCGCCTCATCGGCAGTGATCAGGCCCTGGCGCTGCGAAACCTGGAGGACTGTGGAATAGTTGCTGATGGTATGGAGCGGTATTCCGGCATCCGAAAATCGTTTTTCCGATTCCGGGAATCCATACGTGAACAGTGCGGCAACGCCGACAATGACGAGGCCTTCATCTTCAAGTGCTTTTGCGGCCTGCAGGGAACTGCCTCCGGTGCTGATCAGGTCTTCAATGACCAAGACACGTTGGCCAGGTGAATACGCGCCTTCGATCTGATTGCCCTTGCCGTGTTCCTTCGGCTTGCTACGCACATAGATAAAAGGCAGGGCAAGACGGTCCGCCAGGAGCATACCATGCGGAATACCGGCCGTGGCGACACCTGCAACGGCATCAAACGGGCCGCAGGATTTCGCGATCTTCACCAGACCGTCGATCGCGATCTGTCGAAGTGGAGGATAAGAGAGGAGGAGGCGATTGTCACAATACACCGGAGACTTGAGCCCGGAGGCCCAGGTGAATGGCTTTTGTGGACTGAGGCGGATTGCATTAATTTGCAGCAGAGCCTCTGCCAGGGATGAAGCGTAGTCAGGTTCGGTCATAGCACTAAAAAAAGCCTGTAAATGTATAAAATATACTGCAACGAACATCAATTGGTACTGGCATCAAACCCTCCGGATTGCCATGATGACTGGACACTGGTTGCGCGGTACCACGGAAAGCCCAAGGCCTTGTTTCCGATTCTGGATGCCATGGAGAAACGATCAGGACAGGAGCAGGTATGGTTGTTCCATGATGACCTGCAGCGCCTGTGGCATGATTTTTCCAACCTGTTTACGCGAGTCGATGCAGCAGGAGGAGTAGTTGTCAATCCACTGGGAGAGATCCTGGTGATCTATCGGCGGGGTGTCCTCGATCTGCCCAAGGGCAAACTGGAACATGGGGAAACCCTGGAAGATGCCGCCGTTCGTGAGGTCGCGGAAGAAACCGGATTGAAAGATCTGAAGCGCGGTCAGCTGGCGGGCGAGACCTGGCATCTGTTCAAGGAAAAGAAAAAGAGATTTCTCAAGCATACCACCTGGTATTGGATGGAGGCCGACCAGGCAGATCTGGTCCCGCAGACAGAAGAAGGGATCGAGGACGTCCGCTGGATCCGCCCCGAAACCTATGCCCACAGCGGTATTTCTACTTTTCGAAACATCCGTGACATGGTGACTGAGGCATTCGGCTTGTAAATGAAATATTGAATAAATATAATATTCAAAATTATATTTTGATTCAACTGCTTATATGGCCAAAATATTGATAAAAATTCTGTGAGATAAAAATTTTACCAATTTTCAATCCAAATTCATCTCTGCCACAGAACCGAATTTTAGAAGAAAATGAACCTTTTTGTGCCGGATGGGTATTCTTTTAAGAAGCACATGACTCTAATGCCAAATAAATGATGACATATATATGAAAAATCGGATTTTTATTTTAAACCTAGGAGGGATATCTTTGTGAATCCGAATAAACAGCTGTTTACCAAACCAAACCATGAAAAAGAATCTCAAGTTTTTACTATTCATCGGGGGGCTGATTGTAAGTGGATCCCTAAGCGCACAATCCCTCTCGAATATTCACACCATCCCGAGCATGGATGACCTGGTCTCTGCAGAAGCTGAAGACGCCGGTTTTCTGGATCCACAGGATGCATTTTTCCTCGACCTTTCTGGTAAAGTCTGTTTTATTGACTTTGAATCCCTCAAACTCAATGTAAAGTCCATTCAACTGGTGTCTGCAAAAGGCCAGACCCTGATGAATGATCGCGTCGACCATCTCCCGGTCAACAGCATCTATGAAATGAATCTCCAGTCTCTCCCCTCCGGCCGTTACCAGATCATTCTGGAAGGTTATGTCGGTGAGATCACCAAGAGTTTCTCCTTCTAGGGCCCCTTCCTTATCATCTATCTCGCTTCAGGCCCGCCAGCATCTTACGCTCGGTGATGCCCTCTTCTGCCGCCGGCGGACAGGAACTGAATCGAATTTCGTTTCCCCTGCCCTTGCCTTCCCCTGCCATGCGACCGGGAAGATCGATACTCTACCCTCGAATACCATACTTGATCGTACGACCTGTCCGGGATTTGTGACAGTACCTCCTGTATTTCAGGATGCACGTACCTTTGTCACATGCAGGACCCAACTGATTATACCAGCCCTCCCCTCAACTACCTGATCTACGGGCATCCCGGTACGGGAAAACGGACCTACGCCTCCCAACTGGCCGTTTCTATCGTGGATCAACTGCCCATCGAAGAGGTCATGAAATGGCCGGCACCTGAACTGTATGATCGCTATCACGCCCTGGTCAATGAGGGGCAATTGTTTTTTCTGACCATGCATCCTGGTTGGACCTATGCAGATATGATGGAACGCTGCCTGTTCCTCCAGGACAACGTGATCATTCATGACGGCATCCTCAAACAGATCGCCACGGAGGCACGCGGCAACTTGATCGAACACCTTCTACAGGAGGAACCAGGGGTCTTGCCCAGTGTTGATTTCAAAGAGATCTACAGCCGATTTATCGATCATCTTCAGGAGAATGAAGAGATCACCTCCATCCAGGGAAGCCAGTCGCCCTTTCTGCTGCATTCCATCCTGAAGAACGGGGATATCCTCTTGCGGAAACCGAAAACCTACCAGGTCATTCGGATCAAGCGAAGCAAGATCCGCCAGTTGTATATCGCCCAACAGAAAGAGTCTGATCCGCAGATCGTAGCGGCAAAATGGCAGACCATCCTGGACGGGGAGAATCTACCTGCATTCGAGGCGGTATGGTCACAGTTCAACAACTATCAAATGGCCTATTCGGAAGCGACAAAACCCGCTGAAGATCCGGATCCAGATCCCTATCTGGATATCCAGATGGACATTCTTCCTCCGGGCGTCTTGCAGTCCGCCAAGAAGTATGTCCTCATCCTGGAACATATTCATCTGATCGAGCCTGAAGACCTGGAAGCCGCCG
>JAUIEA010000059.1 GCA_030429045.1 Bacteroidia bacterium
CGTCAATGGTCAGGACCCCTCCTGCGGGCGCGATAATGATCTGATAGTTGGTATCGCGGAAACAATAACTGGGTTCCAACCCGGTCAATGTAGCTGTATCCGGTGGCAGCACGACCACAAATCCACCGCCGGGGCAGTTTGTGGTAGAACTGGTGGTAATGGCATGCACCCCTTCTCCGGCCAGTTTGGGGTCAAACAGACCGGTATTCTGATTGATGATCCCGGGACCACTCCACCAGGAAGCCGGCGGGTTGGCGGTCAGATAGAACGGTGCCGCTTCAATACACACGGTATCGCGCTGGACAAATGGCGGGGCATAGATCTCGATATACATACTGTCCGAACAGCCGTTTGCGGTATAGATCAGCTTGTGAAAGCCCGGCCCCGCCTGATAGGGACTGAAAAACCAATCGCCATTCTGCGCAGAGTTCTTGAAGGATCCCGGACCGGTCCAGTTACCATTCCAGGGGGAGTTCTTTACCGTTTCCCAGCGAAGTTGGAAGCTGTCCGCATCCATGCAGAATCTCAGGGTATCATCCATATAGATCCCGGTCTCCCGGATATAGACGATCCGATCGTCCGAACAGCCGTCAATGGTCAGATACACTTTTTCATCCACCCCGTGTCCTTTTACAGAAGGGTCGTATAACCCCGTTAGAGTATCCAGGATGCCGGCACCGGACCAGATCCCTCCCGGAGTCCAGTTGCCCGGCAGCAAAAAGGGTGGAGCATCCGGACAGGCGATGATATCATATGCGGCATCTATATCCCGCACATGGATATTCACCGTACCCGTACAACCTTCAGCGACATAGGTCAGGATATTATCGCCCAGGTTGGCTTTACGTGGATCGAAACGACCGTTGCCACTATTCACGATGCCCGGTCCGCTCCAGTTTCCCCCAAACGGGGTGACCGGAATATTAAAGATCGGCTCGGACGCACAGATGGTATCATCCGGTGGCATCACCAGATCTGCGACATATACATTCTTGGTCCCGCTACATCCGTTCGGATGGGTGTAGGTGACCGGATAGGTTCCCGGTGTTGTCGGGGTAAAAGTTCCATCCGGGGCAATGCCGGATCCACTCCATGTCCCTCCACCAGGGCTACCCCCGGTGACCTGAAATGGAGGTGCTCCCGGACAAGCTGCATCATGACCGCCCTGGCTCAGGGGTATTTTGGTGATAATGATCGTATCGGTACATCCGTTCGGATCGACATAGATCACCTCATCAACAGTAGATCCACCCAGGCGCCAGGCATCCCAGCGGCCTTCCCAGCGACGGTCGGGATTGATTCCCTTCCCGTACCAGTTCCCCCCGGGGATGGTCGTGGTAAACCAGATGAGCCCCTGCGATTGACACACGGTGGTGTCATTCCCAACATAGGGTTTTTCAAGTGGCGTCACCAACAGGGATGCAACGGCCGGAACAGATCCTGCCCCATCCGTCACGGTCACGCTGTACGTGGTCGGAACAGTCAGGCAAATGGGAATGGTCATGACATCCGGTGCGGGAACGCTCCAGGTATAACTGTAGGTGTTGGGGTCACCTCCGGCAGCAGTCGCTGTGAGCTGTGTACACTCACCCGAGCAGAACTCTGCCGGGTTAATCGTGAGAATGACCGATAAGGGACAGTCGACCACGCTGAATCCAGTCTCGATACTGAAGGGATGTGGAAATCCACATTCATCGAGTTGGATACCCTTGAATCGGACGATGTAGGCACCGCTGAAATCTATCGGTGTTCCTAGCGTCACCTTGATCATGGTTGTTTTTCCGCCCACACAATTGATGGGCACCGCGTCGACCACGGCATAGGTTTTTGCGCCGAAGACGGTAAACGCTCCGGCATTGATCGAATCGCAGGACACCGGCTTGTCCAGGGTGAGGATCAGTTCATTACTCCCGCACGGCACATTGGCCATGGGCAGGAACGCCGGTGGTACCGGAGGATCGACCTCGGTATCCCAGGTGGCCACCCAACCATTGCATACCACATTCGGATCCGAGATAAAATTGACGGTCATACACCCGCTGGTGGCCGTCACACTGAATGGTGCCACCACCCCGGAATAAGGCCCACCAATCAGGGTCGAAAGCGTATCCGGGCCATCGTAAATACGCACGATATCAAAGATCTCCTCAGTGCAAAACGTGACAAAGTTCAAGGTGATCTTGTCAGCCTGATTGATGCAGATGGTAAATGTGAAATTCTCATTGTGATCATACGTCCCGGGCAGCTGACCTTCTTCACTATCCGTCAGGATGCCTTCACAATCCGTGACAGTTGCATTGGACATGGCATACGTCGGTTGCGCCACGGCCTGTCCGATCAGCGCCAGCCAATAGAATAGAACCAGGGTCAGGGAGAGATGCTTCATCGGATGATCTTGATTTGGGGCGTTTCGATCTCATTGCTTTCATGACCGGCCCGGTCCAATAATTTGAGTCGAAACCGGGTGGACTCCGTGCTTCCATTTCCCAGCAGGAAGAGTTGTGGAAGTCGGACGATCAATTCACCCTGGATAGAAACGTTTGCGCCATAGGGCGCCAGAGGCTGGAGATGGAAACTGTCCGACTGGCTCAGGCGTGCGTCTTTGATCACCAGCCCCGGAATATCCGGATCCAGATTGCCCAGGTCCCCGTCGCCGTCTTCATAGGCCACGAGAATTTCCAGGGTATCCTGAAACTCCACGACCTCCAACTGACTGACCTCGATCAATCGAATGCTGGGCTCGATCGGAAAGGTGGGCGAGGAGTCCACTTTCGTACAGGATGTCGTCAGAGCCAGAGCCGATAAGGCCAGGAACAAGACGATGATGTTCATTTGGTGCTTCATTCCACAATGGTGAATGAGAAGTAATTCTTGATATAATACACCCCGGCATCGGTGGGGATCTCGGTCACCGGATTGACATTGTCCTGGACATAGATCCTGAAATAGACCGTCTGATCCAACGCAGCCATCTGCTGCGGGTTGATGACGATCTTGTGGGTGTACTGCACCTGAGGGCCGTAATATCCTTCGTAGGTCACCGGCGTGACCAGCACCTCCAGGTTCTGGCTGGGCTTTCCGGCGAACGCATCCGGACCATCCGCAAATTTGATCTCGTTCACGGTCAGGTTTTGAGCCAGTGTCTTGTCGTCGAGCAAGCTGAAGTAGATGGCGAGTTGCGTGACATTCTGGGGAACGCGAAAGGCCCCCTGACCGGCATCATTTCGTTCCATATAGACCCCGTTGGATTCAGCGATCACTCCCTGCATGGTGGGAACGGCATCCTGGAGGCTGTAGGTCTGGCCAAAAATGTCCTTGGCCCCATTCTGGATCCAGGTGCGCAGTGCCTCGATGAATTCTTCGGATTTCGTATTCCATTCTGCTCCGGGATCCACTACCAGGGGCATCAGACCGGAGTTGTTGTCTATGTCATAGGTCAGGCGTGCCATGAGCACGGAAGCATTCGGATTGCCCGGAACCACCCTGTATTCGTAAGTACCCATCGGATCATTCTTGATGATCGGATGATAGACCAGGGTGTTGTAGGTACTTTCGATGGTGCGAAAATCAGGCTCGAAGGTACCGTCATGGCAACCGCTGTTGGCACAGGTCGGGGCAAAGATCCGGGCGTGCAGGCCCTCAATGGTACCCAGATCCGCAAGGACAGGAATGGTATCCACAGGATCCGGTCCACCAGTCTGATCGAAGGGGTTATCCGGAGCCTTGTCGCATGACACCAGGGCCGTCATCAGCAGCCCTGCCAGAAAGAGAATCAAAAGAGGATAGGAGGATTGGGTCATAGGCGGGTTTAGATCCGGTCAAATAAGGACATCGCATTGAAATCAACCAGTCCGGCACCGAGGACATCCTGCTTGATGCCCAGGATATCCGCTATGGTCACGACGGTATCCGCCGCATCGCCCACTGGATTCAGTTCTGATCCGACGCGCAGATTCGCCGGCACATTCGGACCCACCATCTGGGTAAAGATGCGCCGGGAGTTGGCATCTGAATCGTGATCAAAGGCAAACCAGTCGTTCTCATCCGTGATCGGATTCGGTTCGTAGTTCCGACCGTGTTCGGGCATGATCATCATGACCGTATTGTCTTTCATCTCCGGGATCTGGGTCTGGATGTAATTCCACAGGTGCCCTACGGCGTGATCCCCCCGGTGGAGGGATTTGAGGTAGCTGGTATAACTGCCATGGCAGGAATCTACCGAACTCATGTTGACAACGGTCAGTTTCGGTTTGAACCAGCGCAGGATCTCGGTCGTATAGCCGATGGTGGAGAGGTCACCGTTGTCAGTGACTGGCGGAAAGCTGACCTGGTTATTCTCGAGCCGCTCGAAGGTGGTGCGGATGAAGTCTTTGATATCTGCCTTTTCCTCATCTGTATTGTACAGATGCGGGATCTCCTTCCCGGCCAGGTTGAAACTGTTATTCAGGAAGGCCTGCATTTCCCGGATGGGGACCAGTTCCTCATCGGGATGGTAGACCTTGAAGCCTTTCAGGAATTCTACGCCCTTGCTACCAAATGTGACATTGGGAGCAAAGAAGTTGGCCGCATACCGATAGCCGAAATCCGGATGATCCGAATGGTTGAGCAGTGGGGTCGAATTTCCGATTCCGTTGCCTACAAACCAGACATCCGTTGCCTTGGCATTCAGATAGCGCCGGACATATTCAAAAATGGTCGGATTGATGGGGCGCTGCCGCAGTCCCTGGGTGACGCCATAATGACCGGAAACGCCGGTGCTCAGGCCCACAAAGTGGCCTGTTCCAGCCTTGGAAAACCGCACTTCCGGAAACAGGGTGCCCTGTTTATCCAACGGCGTCTGGAGGATCCGGCTGATCGGCTGGATACCCGGCTGCTGTCCAGCGGGGGTTGTCCCATATACCACCTTCAGTTCGGGCGCATCGCCGGTCAGCATGTTGTACATGATGTTCCCCTCGATGTCCAGATCCTGGCTTTCCGCCAGATAGCGCTGCAGGATGGATTCCTGATGGCGAACGCCTCCGGCAAACAATACCAGGACCACATGTTCTGCCATCTGACTGCCCGATTGAGCAAAGAGGCGACCTGTAGGCAGGATATAGGGAACCGTTATGGCCCCTGCAGCCAGGGCAGATTTTTTTAGAAATTCACGTCGTTTCATGCACGATCGGCTTTTGTCCCGTCAAGGATCAATAGAAATAATATTCGTTGGCGATGGCGAAGGCGTAGTACACATGTTCCGGAGTTACATCCGGATGCGAGTTGATGAAGTTGATCATCCAGGTCTTTTCGGCTTCCGTCGGAACACGCACAAAAAACCGCTGGTAGGATTCCTTGACAAAGGCCTCCGGATCATTGCGCATGCTTTCTTCGGTAGGTAAAATGATATTGGGATCATTCATAAACTTGCTGATCACCGTTTCATAGGCAACCTGCTTGTCACCGATCGAGGTGATCACATCCGTCGCCTTCACCAACTGGTTGGCGCTCATCGCTTTCTGGTAGAGATTGGCATAGAGGATGTTCAGGAATTGCTCCGGGGTCTTCGCTTTTTTACCACTCAGGTCCACCGGTTGGATCAGAACATCTTCCACCCCGTAGGTATACTGCTCTTCCTTGCAGCTACCCACTAACAGGCCCAATAGCAGCCCGAAGGCCAGCATTCTAGAAATTGGCATATTCATCGGTGATCAGTATCTTTTGTTGAATGAGGCGGATGTCGCGGTGGCTGGCAAAATCTGGCAACAGCAAGCCGGCCTCCTCGCTGCTTGGTCGTCGGGCCACGAGTTGTTGATAGGACCAGATGATCAGTCCTTCAAACATTTCCCTTGAATTGGTCAGGATCTCCACATAATCGTCCTTACTGGTCCCCAACTTGCCAAAGAGGGTCGCCGGCAGATTGTACTCGATCATATTGAATCCTTCCAGCAACTCGGATTTGGTCGGATATCGCCACAGCAGATTGTCGAATGTTGCATTCACGAAATTCACCGTGTTCATATTGATCTTGTCGTAGATCGAGTTGTTGACACAACGGGCAAAGAGCCGGTCATAGGTGATCTGACCCGACTGAAACTCACTCCGTCCGCGAATCACGGTGAGCAGCCGCTCGGCGGCCTTCATCTTTTCGGTATAGCCTTCCCAGTTGCCAACCAGGCTGTCCTTATACGCACCACCGAGGAAGATGCCGGCATCCCCCTTGATCTCACTGTCGCTGACGCCCTCCAGGGTCCGGGCCTTGGCCTGGTTGTAGAGGTTCTGGATATAGGCTCGTTGATAACTGGTATCCCCGACGATAAACGAAGTATCCGTCTGCAGGCGGATCACCTGGACCAGTCGGGCTTCCGGTGCCAGCTTGGCCAGTTGCAATTCCTGGACAAATTCATCCATTTCATCATCCAGTGGCTCACGAGCCAGCAAGTCGATAAACAGACGATTGACGTAATTCTGGATCTTGATCAGGGGGATTCCCTCGTAGTTGGGCGGCTGATTGTCAGGCACCAGAACCTGGTCCTTGGTACAGGACAGAACGGCCAACAAGAGAATGAGCAGGGGTAGGGCTTGCTTCAAAGGGGGCTGGGTTTGGGCTATCCTGCCAAGTTAATCCCTTCAGGCGATAAATACAAGTACATCGTTGGTCGACACTTCCCGATACCTCTCCCGATGACTCGTGGATGGCCCAGAAAAAAGCCATCCACCGGGACGGTGAATGGCTAGTGTTGACCCACAAGGACTCGAACCTTGACTGACGGTACCAAAAACCGGAGTGCTACCATTACACTATGGGTCAATCATGCTCTTAGGAAGCGGATGCAAAAGTAAGACATTCTATGTATTTACTCAAGACAGTCGACATAGAAATTTTCAAGAAGTCCGCATCGCACTCAACCCGCTTCGCTTCCTGAAGGTGGATGGGCCGCCATGGGCCCGAAAAATGTGTAGAAAAGGAAGGATCCGGACCCTCTGCCTTGCTTACAGGATGGAATTCTGGTCAGCCAGCTTGTACAAGCCGTTGAGGTTGCGTCCCAGGCCCCGGTAATCCAGGCCATAGCCCACTACAAAATCCGAAGGAATGGAGAAGCCGACCTGATCCAGGGTCACCGGAAACTCCTGCATTTCGGGCTTGTGCAACAAGGTGACGATCCGAATCGAGGCGGGCAATCTTTTCTTCAGTTCCTGAACCAGATAGAACATCGTCAGCCCACTGTCGACAATATCCTCAATGATGATGATATCCCGATTCCGAACCGGAACCCCGAGTTGTGCCCCTTCCATGACGATCTCACCCTTTGACCGGGTGCCATCGTAGGAGTTCAGCTGGATAAAGGCAATTTCCGCTGTAAAGTTGAGCTGACGCATCAGATCTGCCGCGAAAATGAAGGACCCATTGAGAACAGAGATCAGCAAGGGCTTGGGCCCGAGGTCCCAACCATTGATTTCTTCGCCCATGGCAGCCACACGTGTGCGGATCTCATCTTCTGAAATATACGGGTCAAAAGAAAGATCAGCAAGTTGAATTCGATGATCTTCGATGGTGGCCACCATGACAATCAGGTTTTGGTTTTCTCAGCGAACGGTAACGGATACAAAGGTCGGAAAATTAACCCAGAGGTGCCCGGAAATGAACGGGAAATCTTTCTCCTCCACTGACCCATCCGGGTGGCAGGGACAGGGGCCTCTAAAATCCAGAGGACCTCCGGCGAAACATTTTCACCCGTTTTCAGTACACACATCTGAAATAGTCCTCTCCAGGTGTGAAGACCTGGAAGCATACCATCTACCGGAAAACACGGGAATTGACCACCCAGATTGACACAGATCATTGCAAATCAGGCTGAAAGACCAGAATATTGGTTCAAACCAATCCATTTTCTTCTGATCCTGGAACAAACAAAATAGCTTTACCCCCTCCTAAAACCCCAATGTTCGCATATGAGACATTCGATTTACCTGATAGTGGCCCTCTTTATCCTGCCACTCTTCTGGCTTCCCTCCTGTACCTCCGGAGGATCTGACTATACCCAGCTGGCCGAAAATCCGGAATTCATCCATCGCGGATTCCGCCGGATCACGGACATCATTCGCGAGGATATTTTCTCTCCGCCGGTGGCTTCCCGGATCTATGCCTATTCTGCCGTGGCAGCCTATGAAGCCCTCATTCCCGGATACCCGGAGTACAAGACGATCGCCGGACAGATCAAGCACTTTGAGGCCGGCCCCCAACCGGAAGCCGGAAAAGAGTATTGCTATCCCCTGTCGTCCCTGACGGCACTGATGACCGTCGGCAAACACCTGATCTTCTCCGAATCCGACATGGAAGAGCTGGAAGACTCCATCTTTTATGAATTTCAGACCATGGATATTCCGCAGGATGTCTATGATCGGTCAGTGGCGTTCGGAGATGCAGTCGCCCAACATGTGATCAACTGGTCCAAGTCGGACAACTATGCCCAGACCCGCTCCGCACCGAAATACACCATCCAGAAAGAAAACCCGGCCAAATGGGTGCCCACTCCACCAGCTTACGGAGATGCGGTAGAACCCTACTGGAAGGATATTCGTCCCTGGGTGATGGATTCATCCAACCAGTTGCGTCCACAGCCTCACCATCCCTACAGTGAAGACCCCAACAGCGACTTCTACAAAGCGGCCCTTGAGGTGTATGAGATCAGCAAGACCCTGGATGAGAATGTCAAGGAAACTGCGGTCTACTGGGATTGCAATCCCTTTGAGATCACCGTGATGGGACACCTCATGCTGGCGACGAAAAAGATCACACCGGGTGGCCACTGGATCAATATCACCGCTACAGCATGCCGGAAGGCCAATACGCCCATCATGGAGGCCACCGGTACCTATGCCCTGGTCTCCCTGGCCCTTGCCGATGCCTTCCTCAGCAGCTGGACTGAAAAATATACCTCCGAACTGGTTCGCCCCGAAACCTATATCAACAAGTTCATCGATCCGGAATGGAAGCCGTTCATCGAAACACCTCCATTCCCCGAACATACCAGTGCGCATGCGACCATCTCCGCCTCAGCTGCGACCATCCTGACAAAAACATTCGGTGAACCTTTCGAATTCGTGGACAGTACGGAGGTCATCTTTGAACTACCCGCGCGGACCTATTCCTCCTTCTATGAAGCTTCTGACCAAGCGGCCATGAGCCGCCTCTGGGGAGGCATTCACTACCGTCTCGGAAATGAAGGCGGTCGGATGAATGGCCGGGAAGTCGGCAACTATGTCTGGGAACACATCAAGCTGAAATAAGGACTCCTCCTCATCAGCGACATATCATCAGGCCAGCACGGGTAAGACCGTGTTGGCCTTTTTTATTGGTGAGCAAGTGCCGATGGAGGTTATCGGTTCAGGGGGAAAGAATAAGGTTCCTGTGTTCCATATTGACCTGGGTTTTGGCAGTCGGTTTCAGAGGCTTGGCGAGTGCAGAATTCTGAATGTCGCAGTGGCCTGTTCCCGACTTCTGAGTCGGACAGCTTCTATTCCGGATTCTTGCGACGGACCGTTTTGAATTTGTCAGCTGTATTTCTCCAGAAAGTGGATTGTCCACCCACTACCTGGCAGGATAGGTTTCCAAATAAGCGTTTACGATCGGAATATCCGCAGCTGCCCAGTCCAGAGCCGGCAGATCAAGCGGTTGTACCCAGCGGATCTCAGCATGCTGAACTGCCTTCATGTCACCTGCCAACAACCGACATCGAAAAGGGATCAAGACCAGGGAAAAGCCGGTTTCATAGGTATGGGCAGAAGAGGGCCGCCTCTCCAGGATCTCCACCTGTACCGACAGTTCTTCCTGGATCTCCCGGATCAAACACGCTTCCTCCGCTTCGCCATCCTCCACTTTTCCCCCCGGGAACTCCCATTTTCCGGGGTGGGACATGGCGGCGCTTCGCCGGGCACACAGTACGCCCTGGTCTGACTCGATAATGGCACAGGTGACCCGGATCATAAGGATTGGCGTTAACAACAACCGAAGAAACAAAATCTGCAGAACTCCCCGTATTCCGTTTCGGTGAACAAGATGACCCCATTCTCGATTCCATGTGGGAACTCCTTACCTTCGACTTGTCATGCAACCGATACCAGTACGGCAATGGGGATGGCCCATACCTGAGAACGAGCACATCCTGATCGCAGGACCCTGTAGTGCGGAAACAGCAGAACAGACGCTGGCCAGCTGCCAGGGTGCCGCCCGTCAAGGGGCTCATATCCTCCGGGCCGGGATCTGGAAACCCCGTACCCGACCAGAGGCATTTGCCGGTATCGGTGAAGCCGGACTTCCCTGGATCGTCGAGGCGGGACAGGTGACGGGCAAGCCCGTCGCGATTGAAGTGGCTTCTGCCCGGCATGTCGAACTGGCCCTCAAAGCGGGAGTGGATATTCTCTGGATCGGAGCCCGATCTACTGCCAATCCATTTACAGTTCAGGAGATCGCCGATGTCCTCCGGGGGGTCGATGTCCCTGTCCTCATCAAGAATCCGGTCAATCCGGACCTGGATCTCTGGATCGGCGCGCTCGAACGCATAGCGCTGGCAGGCGTTTCTCGCCTGGGAGCCATCTTCAGAGGGTTCTCCGTCTACAAACCCGGGATATATCGCAACGCTCCCATGTGGGAGTTACCCATCGAATTGAGACGGCAATTCCCGACCCTGGATATCATCGTGGATCCCAGTCACATCACCGGCAACCGATCGTTGATCAGCTATATCGCCCAACATGCCATTGACCTGGATTTTAACGGCTTTATGATCGAAACCCATATCGATCCGGATCATGCCTTGAGCGATGCAGCACAACAGCTCACCCCGGATCAGTTGGGTGAGGCCCTGTCCAGGCTGGTCCACCGCCGACCCAGTGTTGATGATCCAGAATTCCTGGCCAATCTGGAGGCCCTCCGGTATGATATTGACAACCTGGACCAGGAGATTATCCGCAGCCTGGGTCAACGTATGGAAGTCAGCCGGGAGATCGGTCATTTCAAACGTGACAATGAAGTCACCATCCTGCAGATGAACCGGTGGAGCAATATTTTCGAATCCAGGGTTCAAACAGCTTTGCAAGCCGGACTCAGCGAAGACTTTGCCCGGGATCTGATCCAGGCCATTCACAACGAATCCATCCGCCAGCAAGGTGGGGTCATGAACACGCCAGCAGCTGTCCTGGCCAAGGAGACCACTGCCGGAATGGGGCCGGTCAACAATCCGACCTGAGTACACTGGAATTGTCGTAGTTCTAATCCTCTTCCCGGTCATCTGCTCCGGGCCGGAACTTGCCCTTGGATTTCACCAGGGGGTTGGCATGCCATTCTGCATGTTGTGCCCGTTGCCGGATGACATCCAGCGCGAGAAACAGGGCATGCCGAAAGGACCCCGGATCTGCCTGGCTTTTACCGGCAATATCATAGGCCACGCCATGATCCGGGCTGGTTCGAACCACTGGTAGTCCCGCTGTATAATTGACGCCAGTACCAAAACTCAACGCCTTGAAGGGAATTAATCCCTGATCGTGATACATGGCCAGGATGCCATCGACTTTCTGATAGGTCTTATTGCCAAAAAAGCCATCCGCAGGCATGGGACCCATGGCGATGATGCCATTCTTTTTACATTCTTCGACTGCCGGAGCAATGATCTGTTCGTCTTCTGTCCCGATCAATCCGCCATCTCCGGCATGTGGATTCAATCCCAGCACAGCGATCAACGGGCGCTCGATGCCGAAGTCCACCTTTAATGCCTGATTCATCGCCACGATCTTCTTGACGACCCGTTCACGGGAGAGCAGACTGGTCACATTCCCAACCGGTACATGTCCGGTCACCAATCCCACCCGCAGGGTATCACTGACCATGATCATCAGGGGTTCGGAACCTTCAAAACGGCGACCCAGGTATTCGGTATGCCCGATGTCTGTAAAATTGGCCAGTTCCATGGCATGTTTGTGGATGGGTGCGGTCACCAGTCCCTGGAGGCCGCCAGACTTCAGATCATTGACCGCTGCTTCCAGGGAGAGATAGGCAAACTTGCCACTTTCCTCAGTGGCAGATCCCAGGCTGATATTGACATCATCCAACCAGGTCTGGACGATATTGACCTTGCCCGCAACGGCCTCACCAACGGTGCTTGCCGTATACACGTGCAGCTGATGTCCTGCCACGATATTCTTATGATAGCTGACCACCTTGGTGGATCCGTAAATCACCGGGGTACAATAATTCAGGATCTTCGGATCGGATAAGGTCTTGATGATCACTTCCAGGCCGATCCCGTTTACGTCGCCGACCGAGATGCCAATTTTTGGTACTGCCATAGGTATTCTTCCACAATGCGTCAGAGACGCAGTCTTTTTGCTAATCTTGGAGCTTCAAAAGTAGCATTTTACCCGTGAGAGCGAAAAAGTCATACGGCCAGCATTTTCTCAGGCATCCCCAGATCGCTGAACGGATCGCCATGGGGTTGACGCCGGAGCTGGCCGGTGGCCGGGTCCTGGAGGTCGGTCCCGGAAAAGGCATTCTCACCACATTCGTCGCCGATCGATTTCCATCCTTCCTGGCCGTTGAAGCGGATCGGGATATGGTCGCCTACCTGCAGGAACACCATCCGGAGTGGCAGGATCATATCCTGGAGGCTGACTTCATGAAACTCGACCTGGCCACTGTCTTTGATGGCCAACCCTTCCAGTTGATCGGTAATTTTCCATACAACATCTCCTCACAGATCATCTTTCGGATGATCGAGAACAGAGAGATCATCCCCGAAATGGTGGGGATGTTTCAGCGGGAAGTCGCCCGCCGCATCGTTTCCGGACCCGGCAACAAGGAGTATGGCATTCTCAGTGTACTGGCCCAGGCCTGGTATGAAGGGACCTATCTCTTCACGGTGGACCGGGGTGCTTTCCAGCCCCCACCCAAGGTGCAAAGCGGGGTCATTCGGCTTCAACGAAAACCGAATGCCACCCTCGGATGTGATGAAGAACGCTTTATCCAGGTAGTGAAGACAGCCTTTGGCCAACGGCGAAAAATGATGCGCAACACCCTGCGTTCCCTGTGTGAGGACCCCGGGCTTCTGGAGGATGACCTGTTCTCCCAGCGTCCGGAACAACTGGGTGTTGAAGCATTTGTTTCATTGACAAATCGTTTGTTTCCCGTCGATTAGCTGTGGTCGTTGGTCTGAAAAAACCCGCGATTCCAGTAGTGAGACCCGTTATTTGAACAAACGGAAAAAATGTTTAAACTTGCCACTTCCTCGGTATCTATGAAAAACAGATTTGTAGCGGTCTTTTTTGCTTTCTTTGGCGGTGTCGTCGGCTTACACAAGATGTATCTGCGCGGCTGGAATGCCGGCAGTGGTCGCCTCGTATTTTTCTTTCTCGCCATCTTCCTGCGCTGGCCGGTTGTCCTGGTGATCCTGACCGTGATCGCAATCCTCGAAGGTATCCTCATGGCCACCATGGATCAGGAAACCTTCGACCAGAAATACAACAGCGGTGAACCAAGTGAACGCAAGTCCTCCCGGGCAGAACGCCACCAGGAGCGCGCCAGTCGAAGAGCCCGGCGAAGAGCCCCGCGTCCGGCAGCTATCTTCAGTGGTGCCGGCAAATTCATCAAAAGCGGGATGAAAAAGTTCCGCAACTATGACCTCAAGGGCGCTTTGGCTGATTTTTTGCAGGCTGAAGAACGAGATCCCCGATCGGCAACCGTGCATTTCAACCTGGCCTGTACCTATTCCATGTTGGAGGATGCTGCGAAAGGATTTCACCACCTCAGCCTGGCTATGACCCACGGCTTCCGGGATGAGGAAAAGATTCAATCACACGATTCCCTTGCTTTTCTGCGGATTCAGCCCGAATTCCGGGCGTTTGTCGCCAATGGATACAAACCTGTGACTGAACAGCAGGTGCTGGAATCCGGAGGAGATGGAAACCTGCTGGAAGAACTGCGAAAACTGAGTGAGCAACGGGAAGAGGGCATACTTTCACCAGAAGAATTCGACGTGCGCAAGCGCGACCTGTTCGGATAGGTGATGCAACAATTTTCGTTTTTCAAGCATCTAACGCATAGAGATAACGACCAAACCACGCCATGCTGGCCAAAGACCTGATCACTGAATCCATCCTTCCCCTTCGGACTTCCACCTCCGGAGAGGACGCCATGCAATTGATGCGGGATGCTGTGGTCCGTCATTTGCCAATCGTGAATAACACCCAGTTCCTCGGAGTGATCTCCGAGGATGATCTGCTGGAGGGTGATCTGGACCAACCGGTGGGCAACTATACGCTGACCATCCCCAAGCCCTTTGTCCACGCCAATGACCATCTGGTGGAAGTGCTCCGGGTCATCGGACAATCCAAGCTCACCCTGATCCCGGTGCTGAATGATGCGGGCGACTACCTGGGTGTGATCACCCAGGAAGACCTCCTGACTCACCTGGCCCGAGCCACTTCACTGGCCGAGAATGGCAGTATCCTCATTCTGGAAGTCAATCGCCGGGACTATTCGCCCAGTGAGATCACCCGGATCATCGAAGGCGAAAATGGGATCGTCCTGATGATGTATCTGTCTTCAGAGCCTCAACTGGAACTGATCGAGATCACCCTCAAGCTGCATGCCCCGTCCATGAGCCGGATCGTTTCCAGCCTCGAACGATTCAAATACAAGGTCAAGGCCTCCTACCAGGAATCGGACTACAACGAGTCGCTCAAGGAGAATTTTGATGCCCTGATGCATTATCTGAACGTCTGATTCATTCTTCCCACCGTACCGATTAGGCCAAATAGACAAGGCAAGCTACTTTTGTGGCCTTAACCCTTCCTTGTTATGGCAAATTCAAATCTGCAGCAACTCCTGGGTGACCAGGCCGCATATCTCCTGGACCACCAGTGTACCACCATTGACAAATCCATGCTCCATGTGCCCGGGCATGATTTTATTGATCGGATCTGGATGCTGAGCAATCGGAACAATCAGGTATTGCGCAGCTTGCAGACCCTGCACAACCACGGACGCCTCGGTGGCACCGGCTACCTGTCCATCCTGCCAGTGGACCAGGGCATCGAACACAGTGCAGGCGCCTCCTTCTCTCCCAATCCGATCTATTTTGATCCGGAGAAGATCATCGAACTGGCCATGGAAGCCGGCTGTAATGCCGTTGCTTCCACCTTTGGCGTGCTCTCCACCATGAGTCGCAAATACGCCCACAAGATTCCCTTCATCGTGAAGATCAATCACAATGAGCTCCTCTCTGTTCCGGAATCCTATGATCAGATCATGTTCGGGTCGGTCGACGAGGCCTGGAACCTGGGTGCCGTAGCCGTGGGTGCCACCATCTATTTCGGTTCACCCGAAAGCAATCGCCAGATCGTCGAAGTAGCAGAGGCCTTCGAACGGGCCCATGAACTGGGAATGGCCACCATCCTGTGGTGCTATACCCGAAACAACAGTTTTAAAAAGGACGGAGTAGATTACCATGCGGCTGCCGACCTGACCGCTCAGGCCAATCACCTGGGCGTCACCATTCAGGCGGATATCATCAAGCAAAAGTTGCCCACCAATAATGGCGGGTACACCCAGTTGAAATTCGGTAAGTCTCATCCGAAGATGTACGACACGCTCAGTAGTGATCACCCCATCGATCTGACCCGCTATCAGGTGGCCAACTGCTTTATGGGTCGGGCCGGACTGATCAATTCCGGAGGGGCTTCCTCCGGAGCAACGGACCTTACCGAAGCAGTGACCACGGCTGTGATCAACAAGCGGGCCGGCGGAACCGGTTTGATCCTCGGACGAAAGGCCTTCCAGCGCCCCGTAGGCGATGGTGTCGCCCTGCTGGAAGCAGTACAGGATGTGTATCTGGATGAGAGTATCACCCTGGCCTGATCCAGATCGAATAAAATAGAAAAGCGGCTCCTTCTGTTAAAAAGGAGCCGCTTTTCTATTTCCAGTTCCGGGTCACCATTTTTTATGCACACTCTGTAAATAGTTCCTGGCCATCAATTCCAGTTGCTGCAAGGTAAACCCGCAATAGCATCTCTGATAGGAAGACATGATATTGCCAGTGTCCGGTCGATAAAATTCTCCATTGGCATCGACTCCCGGATAAATGAACAAGCATTCCTCATGGCCATCGCCCAGAAAGGGTGGGCCATCGATATCGGGATCAAATGGATCCGCGGGTGTATCACAAATCAGATCTCCCGCAGTGGCGCAATTACTGCCATCCACCAGTTCCTCTCCATTGCCTGTCCAGGTGTGGAGCAAGCCGAAATAATGACCAAGCTGATGAGCGATATTCTTTGTTTCAAAGAAATCTCTCAACACGAAGACCGACCCCATCTCCGGCTGTGAAATACCAAGATGGTGCGCAAATCCGCCATAATCTCCGGGGCGAATAGCTTGCCTGTCGATGACAAACAGATTGATGACATGGCGAACAAAATAGCGCTTCTCCATTTCCAGAACCTGATCGGGTTTCCAGATATACTGAAACTGATAGGTTGGATAAAACGCAACGTCACAGACTGAAAAACGCGCACAAATGGGGGCAAAAAGTTCATTCAATCCGTCGATCTGGGATTCAATCTTGCTGATCGGTAATCCACCACTTCCAAGGCTGTCCTGGATAACATGGACAAAAATGGAAAACTCCTTGTCAAGACAGGGCAGGCTTCTCTCCTTGGTGGTATAGGACACCGTTTGTGCCTTCATAGGAATCACCACGACAACCATCAGGGAGATCAGGAAAATAAAGGTGCATTTGAACAGAAAGACCGAATCTTTCATGCAGATCTGTTTAGGAATTGACGGACGACCAGATAGATGAATTAAATCCATTCATTCTGAAGAGGTTTTGTAATATTATGAAACAAACATCAATATTCGCATAATAAATGACGGCATTTGCCAGTAGATGACAATTGTTCTTTTTCGATCAACCCAAACAGTGATTCTCTTCTAAATTGGACTTCTGTGAACACTCTTCTGATGGCATGCCCACGAATCCTCCTCCTTCTGCTATGGTTCTCCCCCATCCTGTTGGTTGCCCAAACTGCATCCGTTACCGAGGGCTGTGTTCCCCTGAATGTCCAATTTACACCTCCTCCGGGTCAACCCTCCAGCTTTTGGGCTTTCAAGGATGGAGCGACCTCCAACTTGTCCAACCCATCCCATGTCTTCATTCAACCTGGCAGTTACGAGGTTGAGTTCCGGCTGACAAGTTCCAGTCCCGTGATCGGCACAGTGCTGATCAGTGTCTATCCCAAACCTGATCTTGAGATCGCCGGAACCCCACCTGTCAATTGTCCCGGAAAGCTCATCACGTTTACAGACACGACCGCTTATCCACCCGGAGTGATCCCATCCACATGGGCCTGGACTTTCGGGGACGGAGCCGGTGCCAATGAACCCACGCCGGCACATGCCTATCCATCAGAAGGTCTTTTCACGCCTTCATTGACCGTGACGACCAATCTGGTCAGTTGTAATGTCACCAAATCCTTCCCGGATCTGATCGAGATCTATGCGCCACCCACAGTTGGATTTGTCACGGCCCCGGACCCGCCCTCTTCATGTGAACCACCCCTCCAGATCGCCTTCACCAATACCTCATCCGGCAAAGCGCCCATGACCTACGAATGGACATTCGGAAATGGGGATACCTATTCAGGAACCACTCCGGACACTGTTACATATGTGCAATCAGGAACATATACCATAACCCTGCACGCCACCGATGCCTATGGCTGCACAGGCACCTCGACATCGATCGCACGGATTGGTGAAAATGCCCTGGATGTAAGCATTCCGGATTCCATTTGCCTGGGCACTGCCTTCCAACCGTACAATCAGACTCCGGCGGGCATACACAGCTGGAATTTTGGGCCCGCTGCCACACCCTCCTCTGCCGTGATTCGCCGGCCCGAGGTCACGTTTCATCAGGAAGGCACGTATATCGTGTCCTATTCATGGTTCAATCCTTCGAAAACCTGCCAGCTGGATACCACCTTTGTCATTAAAGTTGAAGATATAGACCTGGAGATCTTCAGTGACATTCCTGAACACTGTGCAGCACCGGTCGTTACCCAATACAGTTCGAACTACTCCGGTGGTACCTATGCATGGACATTTGGAAAATTTTCGGAATCCACTCAGGAATCTCCGGAGTTCATCTATCCCGTCGATCCGAATATCTATTCTGTTTACGGTGAGCGCAGGGTACCGATCACCCTGATCATGACTTCCGTTGGAGGCTGCATCGATACCCTGGAGATCGTGGATACCTTTCGCTTGCTGACGGCTGTTTTTGAGGTCGATGATTACCAAAAATGCGTGGGGGATACCTTCTTTTTCGAGGACCATTCCTACTCTCCCACGAACGTCACCAACTGGACCTGGGTGTTTGATGATGGACAGACCCTGGAAACCACGGATCCGGATCCGCCGATCCATATCTATGATACCTGCGGGATCTATTATCCATACCTGGTCATCGAGGATGCCCAGGGGTGCCAGGATTATTCCTACCCCATCGAAATAAAAGTGTGTGGCTGCGAACAGGATACCTCTGGTGGTGGAAGTGGTGGCGGCGGCATTTGCAAACCGGGTGGACCTGGTGGACCTCCGGGTCCCGGATCAAAAATTTGTCACGGGGATTCGATCTATCTGAGTGCCAGCGTCGGCTCGACCATCGAATACTTCCGGTTGGAAACGGATCATTTTCGACTTTTTCATTGTCCCAACAGTACACCTGGATTTGATTCTTTATTGTGGGTATTCAACCATGAGCCCGGATGGCAGGATTTCAAGATCTCCTGGGAGTCCATCTATGGCGATCGGGACTCCATTCTTTATAAAGATCTCTTCCTGGTGGAAGGCGCATTGGCCAGGCCCGCCTATCGGATAGATTGCACTGATCCGCATACCGTTCACTTCATTGATTCCAGCATGAATGCCACTCATCTGGAATGGGAGCTTCCCGATGGGACTTTGATTTCTGATGCCCAGTTTGACTATCTCTTTCCAGACACCGGTGACTATACGGTCTACCTCTCTGCCTGGAATGAACCTTCCGGCTGCCCGCCTCATCGGGATTCACTGCTCATTCATATTCGAGATCTGAAAGCCGATTTCATTCTACCCGAGGAAGCTTGCCTGGGCCAGCCTGTGCCCCTGGATGCGTCACCCTCTGTTCATGTCAATGGCACCTGCCATCAGGGATATACCTGGTTCTTTTCCGATGGAAGACGTCCCAGAACCTGGGGAATTCCGAAAGATTCCGTCTCCTTTTTTGAGCCCTGTGAAAAAGTGGTCACGCTGGTCGTCTCAGATATCAACGGATGTACACAGTCCATCAGCAAGAATATCAATATCCAGCAGATCGAGGTCACCGGGGATATTCTGGAAGAGCACATGTGCCTGCCCGGAGAGATCACGGGATCAGCCCATGCTGAGGTCATTTGCGGCACAGTCAATCAAGTGACCTGGTCTCTGGAGGATATTCAGGTCACAGGCACTGATATCACGATGAGTATTCCAACCGGGAAACTGGAAAGCGATGAATATGCCTTTATCCAGATCACAGCATCGACGAATCTGGGGTGTACCAGTACAACCGTCGATTCCGTGTTTGTCTATAAACCCACATCTTCTATCAGCCTGCAACCCGGCAGCGTGATATGTGAAGGCCAGGAATTGACCGTGACGGGCAAGGATTTTCCGGACTATGGTTCTTTTCTGCATTTTCAATGGTCCTTTGGGAATGGAATGAACGGGACTGGGAAGACAAGTACAACGACCTATCCCGATCCGGGGATCTATCACATTCAATTGTCCTTTACAGAGGCTTCGTCCGGTTGTTCGGACAGTCTGGATCAAACCGTTCAGGTCCAGGGATATCCACAGGCAGCATTTAGTACCAGCGTGGATTCACTGGATGTTCTCTGTTACCCCAAGAGTATTTTCTTTCAGGATTCCTCCCTTTCCGAGAGCGGTCTGCAATACAACTGGTCTTTTTCCAATGGTCAGCAGAGTACGACCAATTCCCCGGCAACTTCATTCGGGAAGGGAGTCCACTCTGCAACCCTGATCGTGAAAACCTCAGCCGGTTGTGCAGATACGATCACTAAATCCTATATACTGGTTGGCCCGGAAGGGGATTTTGAATTTGACAAGGAAGTCGTCTGCCTGAACGAACCACTCACATTCACCCTGAAGGATACCTCTGATGTAGGCGGGTGGCTTTGGGATTTCGGGGATGGCACTCAACAGGTTGGCGGTAATCCTACAGAGCATGTCTATACCTTCCTGCCCCCGGACAGTGCCACGATCGCATCCCTGGTACTGACCGACCTGAGCGGGCTCTGTACCTACCAACTCCTCTATCCCGTACCCATTCTGGTCGTACATGCGGATTTCTCCATTCCGCCCGGAAGCTATTGCCCTGGATCCCCGATTACCCTGGAAAACAACAGTAGCCAGGCAACCCTCTACCAATGGACCTGCTCCTGGGGCGAAACCTCAGATGAAGAGAATCCGGTTCTGACCTCCCCTGGTGTGGGCAATTATCTGATCGAGCTGGTTGCAATCAATGACACAGTTGGATGTGTGGATACCATTTCCAAACCACTGGTGATTGGTGAAATTGAGTTGAAGCAACTCTTGGGCGATACCATCTGCCCAGGGGATACTGCTGTCATCGCCGTCCTGGACAGTCTGCCCGGATTTTCGTTTTCCTGGACTCCGGCCAGCACCCTCATCCATCCGGATTCTGCCCGTACCCTGGCCACGCCATCGAGTACCACAACCTACACTGTACTGGTAGCTGATTCCACAGGTTGTATGGCGACCGGGCAGGTGACTGTTGTTGTTCTCCAACCCTTCAGCTATCCGCCATGGGATACCGTGGTCGTCCAGGGTGTGCCGGTCACCTTGCCAGGACCCGACCTTTCCGGATACAGCTACTTGTGGAGCCCTCCTACCGGACTGAGCTGTACAACCTGTCCACGACCCGAATTGATCAGCGATCTGGATCAGGAATACACCCTCCTCCTCCAGGATCCAGGAGGATGCTTTGAAACGAATGTGCTTTACCTGGTGAATGTGATCCCCGACAGGATCGATGTACCCAATCTCTTTACCCCGAATGGAGACCAGACCAACTCCTACTTTCAGATCTATGTGCCCGGTGGCACTTTGGATGAGATCTCGGTCTTGACCATGAAGATCTATAATCGTTGGGGAACCCTGATCTATGACAATGATACACCTGAAACTGGGTGGGATGGAACCTACAAGGGAGAACCCTGCCCAATGGATGTGTACGCATATGTGATCGAAGTTGCCTATCAGGACGGACGGCGCGAAGCCCTGCGGGGGGACCTTACCCTGGTGCGGTAGTTTAGCGGACAATCTGAACATCGCCCCTGTACAATCGGGTCGTGCCATCCGGCCATCGCAATTTGACCACATACACATACACATCCACATGGGCTGGATCTTCGCGCATGGTGCCATCCCACCCACGGTTGGGGTCACCCAGCTGAAATGCGCCACCCTGATAGATCCGCTCCCCCCATCGGCCATAGATGCCGAACTCCTCCACTTGTATGGACGCATCTCCCTGAGGCGCAAACAGATCATTGATCCCATCATTGTTCGGACTGAAGACACTGGGGATAAATACCTGAGGTCGTGATCCTTCTTCCACCCGGATGGTAACCTGGTCGGTATCCTCGCATCCTCCATCCGTACGCACGGTCACCCGGATGGTGATCTCCTCGTCTACGATCACCGATGGATCCAGACAGAATGTACACAGACTAGGCTCCCATAAAATGCTTTCCAGCGTGGAGGTGATCGGATTAACGATCGCATTCAGGTTTACAGTTGTGCCGGTGGCCACCTGTAGATCAGGACCCAGGTCAACGGAAAAAAGCTCTCCTGACGCAATGTTAATGGTGTCCCGCCAAACCTGGCCATTGGCATCTATGGCCAATAAGGTGTAGGTGCCAGTCAATAGTCCTTCCAGGGTTAACGGTGTGGTTGCAGTGACCCAGTTGGTCGTCTGTTTGATACCGTTCTGAAGTCCCCAGGTCACGTCGACAGGGAAGATGCCGCTTCCACCTTGTAATTGGATCTCACCCGGATCACCTGCACAAGCTGGCTGAAGAATAGTCACTCCGATCTGCAGATTACAACTATCAGTTTCCGACCACTCCGTAATGCGAACGATCACACTGTCACACCCGGACTGGTTGGTCAGATAGATCACCGCTAGACCCGTATCCTGTACCTGGCAGGTGATCTCGACAAGGGTGTCTCTGGTAGATGGCAATAGAGTGGTCATCGTGATCACCAGGCTGTCGCATCCCCACTGGTTGGTCTGCAGGTCCGTCGTCGTACCCGCCTGGGCAGGGTCGCATGTGGTTTGCAGAAGTAATGTCGTATCCGAGGCCTGATAGATAGTTGTAGTGATGACCAGGCTGTCGCATCCCCACTGGTTGGTCTGCAGGTCCGTCGTCGTACCTGCCTGGGCAGGGTCGCATGTGGTCTGCTGGACCAGTGTCGTATCCGAGGCCCGGTAGATGGTCGTTGTGATGATCAGGCTGTCACATCCCCACTGGTTGGTCTGCAGGTCCGTCGTCGTACCCGCCTGGGCAGGGTCGCATGTGGTCTGCTGGAAAAGTGTCGTATCCGAGGCCCGGTAGATGGTCGTTGTGATGTTCAGGCTGTCACATCCCCACTGGTTGGTCTGCAGGTCCGTCGTCGTACCCGCCTGGGCAGGGTCGCATGTGGTCGCTTCGACCGTTGTTGTATCCGCAGCACTGTAGCTGGTAATGGTCACCACCAGGCTGTCACATCCTTTGATATTGGTAAAAAAGGTTTCATCCTGACCCACTTGATTCAGGTCGCAGGACGTCAACTGGAGAATGGTGGTATCCAACGGCCAGAATGCCAGGTCGGTGATCACCAGGCTGTCACATCCTTCGCTGTTCAGATAGACATCTTCGTAC
>JAUIEA010000222.1 GCA_030429045.1 Bacteroidia bacterium
GACTGATGTTCAGTTTCCCCTGGCCCGCAACAAGCGTCTCCATACGGAAATGGCCTTGATCAAAATGGCCCATATCCATCATGTGATGGAGGTCGGACCAGCTGCTGTGGCGGCCGAAAAAAAAAAGCCCGAGTCTGAATTGATCGAGGAGATACCTCCGCGATCTGCTCCACCGACTGAACCTGTCCAGCCCATCCAGACTGAAGGGGAACCGATGAATAAGGTCGCCTCTGTACAGAGTCCCGAAATATCCGCTCAAACCAGGGCAGAGCATACAAGTTCTGTAGAAGCAGAAACCGTTTCGGATTCAACTCCTGAATTTCAGGAATCGGTACCCCATGCGGTCGACAAAACCGTACCGGTGCCCAAGGCAAAGCCTTCACCGGTAGGGGGGTCGTTAAAGTCATTGTCCAGTCTGGAAAAAGCCTTCATCCTGAAGCAGCAGGAACAGGAAGAAGTGGAGTTGGACCTGGATCAGATTCGGGCAGTCTGGGAGGAGTACGCGGAACAGGCGGAGTCGCCCTCTTTGCGACAATTCCTGATGGATGCCCAGATCCAACTTCAGGGGGAGCGCATCACTGTCGTCGTCGGCACTCAAATGGCGCGCGGAATGATCCAGCAGGATACAGATCTGATGCCTTTTATTCGCGAACAGGTCCGCTATCCGAATCTGGGAATGTTGCTCGAGGTGGACACCAGTCTGGCTCCGGAGCGGGATACCACGGATGATACACCGACGACTCCACGGGAGATCTTTGATCATCTCGCGGAGAAAAATGCCATGCTTCACGAGTTGAGGAAACGCTTCGATCTGCGTATTGATCCGGTGTAAGCCTAGCGGCCTGCATGGATGAGCAGGACCGAGATATCGGCCGGGCTCACCCCACTGATGCGACTGGCCTGACCGATGGTTCGCGGCCGTGAGCGAGTCAATTTTTCACGGGCCTCGTTGGATAATCCACTCAGTTTGTGGTAATCAAAGCTCTCGACCAGGGCCATGTCTTCCAGGCGGTTCATCTTGTCGACCATCTCCTGTTCCCGCTGGATATACCCTTCATATTTCATGGTGATCTCTGCATATTCACGGACTTCCTGATCGTACGGTGCCAGGAAGGTTTGAAATTCCGGGATCAGGTTGGCCAGGTCAGCCATTGCGACGTGGGGCCGAAGCAGGATGCCGTGGAGCTTCCCTTTCTGCGCGACCGGAGTGGATTCCATTTTTTCGAGGAAGGGATTGACCTGAGCGGGCTCTATGCTCAGGTTGCGCACAAATTTTTCGATGGCGGCACCACCCTCTACTTTTTCCTGAACTCGTTCCAGTCGGGGTTCCAGATCCTTCATGCCCAGCTTTTGGGCCAGCGGAGTGAGGCGTACATCAGCATTATCCTGGCGGAGCAGGATTCGGAATTCAGCCCTGGAGGTGAACATGCGATAGGGTTCGTTGGTGCCTTTATTGACCAGATCATCGATCAGGACGCCGATATAGGCATCACTTCGCCGGAGAATAAAGGGGTCTTTTTCAGCAACGGCAAGATGGGCATTGATCCCAGCCATCAGCCCCTGGCACCCGGCTTCTTCATAGCCGGTGGTCCCATTGATCTGGCCGGCAAAAAACAGGTTTTTCACCAGGCGGGTCTCCAGGGACATCTCCAGCTGATGGGGAGGGAAGAAGTCATATTCAATGGCATAGCCCGGGCGAAACATCTTGGCATTCTCGAGACCATGGACCTTGCGTATGGCTTTGTACTGGACGTCTTCAGGCAGGGAGGAGGAGAATCCATTGACATACACTTCGCAGGTATTGCGTCCTTCCGGTTCGATAAACAGCTGGTGGCGATCCTTATCGGCAAACCGGTCGATCTTATCTTCGATGGAAGGGCAGTAGCGGGGTCCCAGTCCCTGAATACGTCCGTTAAACATCGGTGAACGGTCAAAACCCGTGCGCAGGGTGTCGTGGACTTCCCGGGAGGTGTAGGCAATATGACAGGGAAGCTGGTCGACCAGTGGAGGCGTGTCGGAATAGGAAAACTTGCCGGGTGTTTCATCCCCAGGCTGCAGCTCCATGACCTCATAGTTGATGGTCCGTCCGTCCAGGCGGGGCGGCGTCCCTGTCTTCATGCGACCGGATTCGAACCCGAGTTCGATCAATTGCTCAGTAATGCCTGTGGCGGCTTTTTCGCCGGCACGGCCTCCGCCAAATTGTTTTTCACCAATATGGATGAGACCATTGAGGAAGGTACCATTCGTGAGCACGACAGAGCGTGAGGGGATCTCCAATCCCATCCCGGTCACCACCCCTTGAACGCGGCCATCTTTGACGATCAATCCTTTGACCATCTCCTGCCAGAAGTCGATCAGAGGGTGGGCTTCCAGCATCATCCGCCATTCTTCTGCAAATCGCTGGCGATCACTCTGGGCTCGCGGGCTCCACATGGCAGGCCCTTTTGATCTGTTGAGCAGACGAAACTGGACCATGGTCCGATCGGTAATGATGCCGGAATATCCGCCCAATGCATCGATCTCACGAACGATCTGCCCTTTGGCAACCCCGCCCATGGCTGGATTGCAGGACATCTGGGCGATGGTCTGCATATTCAGGGTGACCAGCAAAACGCGGGACCCCAGATTGGCAGCAGCAACAGCGGCCTCACAGCCGGCATGCCCGGCGCCGACAACGATGACATCGTAGGTTGGAAACATGGTGTGACAAAGGTAAGGGGGATAACGGGATCCATGGCCTTCTGGTTCAATTGAAAAATGGAGGTCTGTAATCCCGGGCAACTGAAGCTTCCGAATATACGTTCAGTACTTTTGTAGTCAATTCGTCAATATGAGCCGATACCTGTTGTTGACCAGCCTTGTTCTTTTAGTCAGTGCCTGCAACACTGCCAGAAATGCCGTAACCATTCCGGTAGATGATATCCAGGATCTGCCAGAACTGGTGGTAACTGCCGAGGCAGTTCCTGAAGCTGAACCCGTCAAACCACCTTACAGGGGATCCAGGACCCGGGTTTGGGACCTGCTGGATACAGAACTGGATATCCGGTTTAATTGGGAAAACAGTACCGCACCGGGGAAGGCGATATTGACCATGACACCCCTCCAGGTCCCTCAGGCGGAGGTGCTCCTGGACGCTGTTGGATTTGAACTGTCACGGGTGGGGTATCCCGATCAAGCCCAACCTTTGGCGTATAGCTATGATGGTCAACGTCTGGCCGTTTCGTTGGATAGATCATTTGCCAAAGGGGATACCCTCCGTCTGGAGATCGACTATCTGGCTCAACCGGAAAACAATGAGATCAATCCGGGGCGGGCGGTCACCTCTGACAAGGGCATGTATTTTATCAACCCGACTGGTCAGTTTCAGGACAAACCCCGGCAGGTTTGGACCCAAGGCGAGACCCAGGCCAACAGTCGCTGGGTGCCCACCTTCGATCAGACCAATGAACGGGCCACGCAAACATTTCGAATAACCGTGGATACGGTGTTTGAAACACTGTCCAATGGCGTGCTCGTCAACTCTTCAGTTCACCCCGATGGCACGCGGACGGATACCTGG
>JAUIEA010000060.1 GCA_030429045.1 Bacteroidia bacterium
CACCTTTGTCCTCACCGATCCGGCAACCGGATGCACCGCCACCGATCAGGTGGTCGTCCTCGAAAACACCTTTGTCCCCCTGGTCTCCCTGCCAGACCCCGGGCCCCTCACCTGTCTGATCAACCAGCTGGACCTGACGGCTGTCCCCGACAATTATCCCGGTGCCCTGTCCTATGCCTGGTCGACCACTTCGGGTCAGATCATCAGTTCTACCACCGCCAATCCCATCCAGGTCAATGCCCCGGGGTCCTATCAGGTGGTCTGGACTGTGCCCGAGAATGGATGCACCGGGAGTACCGCCCTTGTCGTGGTTCAAAATATCATACCTCCGGTGGCAGACGCCGGGTTGGATGTCCGCCTGCCCTGTGATCCTCCTTCCGTCCTGCTGGATGGTTCTGCTTCTTCTGGTCAGGGACCTATCGGTTTTGCCTGGTCGACAGCACCGGGCCAGATCGTGTCGGGTAGTACTTCAGCCACGCCAGAGATCGGTGCTTCCGGTACCTATATCCTCCTGGTCACTGATCCGGTCAATGGTTGCAGCGCCTCCGATACCGTCCTGGTCGATCAGGTGTTGCCTTCCGGACTCGATTTCGATCTCATCCCGCCCGGGTGCAAGCGCGCGCAAGGAGAGCTTGCCGTCCTGGGTTCCGCTGGTGGATCACCTCCCTATACCTTCTCCATCGACAGTATCAACGGGGTCTTTGCCCAGGGTGAAGCCCTCCTGCTCGATCCCGGCTCCTGGACCGTCTCCGTCATGGATGCGCTGGGATGTGCCTTTGACACTACGATCATTATGTCTGACCGGCAGGACCTCAACCTCCTGGTCCCCCAGGAGGTCTGGGTGCAGTATGGCGACTCCGGGCTCATCGAGCTGTCCATCAACTTCCCGTCGATAGCCGTGGATACGGTCCTGTGGAATCCGAACATCTGGCTGACCGCCACCAGTGATCCCCTGGTGTGGTACACCCATGCCCCCCTGGCCACCCAGTATCAGGTGACGGTAGAAACAGAGGATGGCTGTGAGGCAAAGGGACTCATCCAGGTCCTCATCGACAATGATCCGGTGCTCTTTGTCCCCAATGCGTTTTCGCCCAATGCAGACGATGGCATCAACGATCGGTTCTTCCCGTATTCCAGGCCCGGCACCGTCAAACGCATCCTCAGCATGGGGGTTTATGATCGCTGGGGATCACGCCTGTTCTACAATGAAGACTTTCCGCCCGATGATGCTGCCTACGGCTGGGATGGCTCCTTCCGCAACAACCGTCTCAACCCCGCCGTCTTCGTCTGGGTCATCGAAGCTGAGCTCAATACCGGTGAGGTTATCCGCCTTAAAGGGGATGTGACATTGCACTAGGAAGAAATTTCTTGGTTGGGTTTTCACCCAACCGCTCCATTTTCAAGATTCCTAGGTTTAGAATAAACCTTTGTCCCCGCCTCATCGCCGCCGGAGGATAGGCACTTTTGAGGCGCAAAAAGTGCCGAAAAGCGCTTGTCACCGTAATGCTCGCTTATTCTCATGAAGGAGCACGATTAAATCTTTCAACGACCGGCTACATTCTACTTCGAGCGCCTGCACTGGTTTTCTTTAAAGACCTTCATCAGATGATGGCGCTAACTGGTAAAAGGCACCTTCCGGAGTAACCACCTCAAAGGGAATGTGACAATGAACCAGACTCTGTGACCGGAGCTGATCAGGGAATGAAGAAATTCTCTGTCCACATGGATGTACTTCCTTTCCAGTGCAGGAGATAGGTTCCTGAATGAAGGCTGCTCAGATCCAGGGAAACCTGATTTATTCCCCGGTAAGATTGCACATGATGGATACGACCCATCAAGTCATAGATCATGAGCTGGCCATCCTGTTCTGGGACCATCAGCACCATGGAATTGCCGGGCAAATAGGAGATGATGTCAAAGCCTGCAGGCCGGTTGGTCGCAATGGAAGAAACGCCGAACTCCTGGATGGTGATATTGGCGAACGCTGCGCCATCTCCTCCGGAGTTACCGTTGGCATTGGTCGCCACACCTGCAGAATAGATCTTGATGTCTCCGGTCCCTGCCATCGGCGCAACCCATTCCAGTTGAAAGGTATCCTTCAGAGAGGGGTATTGTTGCTCTGGGTAGGACCGGTTGTTGACTGACCGGATGGCCACTCCGGTTTGTGGATTCTGGAAAGTGCCGGCCTGATCATGGCCCTGACCCGACAGGGCCACGGCCTGAAATCCAAATTGCTGGGCATTCTCATTGGCATTGACGATGACTTTCAGGGTGTAGACTTCACCGGGCACATAGGTGGTCACCGGGTCGTCTCCCTGGATCAATTGGATGTCGACTGAAGTATTGAATTTTCCGCTACTGTGGCAGGTCTGACAGGGGGCCGGACTCAAGGGACTCCCGGTGCGATCCGTCTTCTGGACTAACGCAGCACCACCTGCATTGCCGAGCAGGAAAACTGCACCGATCAATCCGGAAGTCACCAACAGAAGGGTCTTATTTTGCATCATTATCTCTCGTTTAATAAAAACTCTTTTCAGGGTATTTACCTGGAATTCCCCGAAAGTGATCGCTGATCTCTTTCAGGTCCTTTTCCGGGTCGTCACCGGGGTAGAACAGCGGACCGAAAGAAACTGTTTTGGCCGGAAAGTTAAATGAGCATAATAAAATGGGAATGGTCGCCTTCACGGCAATGTAGTAGAATCCCGTTTTCAACTGTTCCACCCGTTTTCGGGTGCCTTCCGGCGCAATGGATAGGACAAAATGGTCATGCTGATCGAAGATATCCACTACGGCATCCACCAGGTTATGACTCTTTCTGCGATCTACCGGATATCCACCCAACCATCGGAACAGCCATCCCAGGGGGGGGACAAAGAGGGTGTGTTTCCCCAAAAACTTGATGTCCACTCCGATGGCCTTCCGGGTTAACAACCCGATCGGAAAATCCCAGTTGGACGTATGGGGTACCACGGCAATGATCAACTTGGGGGGTTTGGGGTCGGGATAACCCTCCACTTTCCATCCAAATACGCCGAGTAACCATTGACTGAACCGCTGTCCGAACATGCATCTTTCGCTTGGAAGTCGAAAATATCGCTTTCTTTTGTCATATGGTGCGTGGAATCCTCCCCTGGTTGTCCTGTCTTTTCCTGATCGCTCGAGTGAGTGCCCAGGAGGTAGACTTTTCGCTGCATGGGGGATGGTATGATCATCCTGTGGAGCTGCGACTGGTTTCGGAGGGCGAGACCATCTTCTATACGACAAACGGAAATACCCCTCGACCAGGGCAATCCGAATTCCGCAAGCCCATCACCCTGACCGAGACCACCCTGGTCAGGGCCATTGCCTGTACCGGCCGGAAATGCGGTCCGGAAAGCGCCCATACCTTTCTGATCAATGAGCCAAAGAGTGCCTTTCCCACCTTGTCTGTGGCAGTCCATCCTTATGCGCTCTTCGATCCCGAATCCGGCATCTACCGAGAAGGGTGGTTTGCCGATAACAGTACCTGGAAAAAGCCGGGGGCCAACTTCTGGAGCAAAAGGGAACTCCTCGCCCACACCGAGATCTTCGATGCAGATGGAGAACAGGTATTCAATGCCAATACCGGCTTTCGACTCTTCGGGGGAATGAGCCGCCTGTTTGCCCAGAAATCCTTTTCACTGGTGGCCCGGTCCAAATATGGCCACAAACGCATCGACTATCCGATGTTTGGCCGGAAAGGGCTGAATAAATTCAAATACCTGGTGCTCCGCAACAGCGGTAGTGACTGGGGAAAAACCCAATTCAGGGATGCCCTGATGACCTCCCTGCTGAACAAATGGGATCTGGAGAAACAGGATTATCAACCTGCCCATGTCTATCTGAACGGTACCTACTGGGGCTTATACAATGCCCGGGAAAAGATCAATCGCTTTTTCCTCGAGGGACATACCGGTACGGACCGGGACAGCATTGACTTGCTCGAGCACAACGCCCACGCAAAAGTGGGCTCCTCGGCACATTACAAACGGATGCTGGACTATATCCGCCGACATGACCTGGCTGTCGATTCGCATTTTGTCGCTGTCGGCGAGATGATGGATATCGACAATTTCATGTATTACCAGATCGCCCAGATCTTCTTTGACAACCAGGATGCCGGTGGAAATATCCGGTTTTGGAAACCCCGCAAACCGGGAGGTCGCTGGCGATGGATCCTCTATGATACGGACTGGGGGTTTGGCCTGAATGATTCTCTGGCCTATCGCAATAACAGCCTCGCATTTCACACGGAGCCCAATGGTCCTTCCTGGCCCAATCCCCCCTGGAGCACCTACCTCCTGCGACAGCTGCTGCGAAACGAAGAGTTCAAGGATCACTTTATTCGCACCTTTTACGACCTCCTGAACCAGGATTTTCACCCGGATCGGGTCATCCGCCGGATCGACCGCTTTGCCGAGCAATATCGTCCGGAAATTCCCCGGCATTTTGAGCGGTGGAACCTGGAAATCTCCAAATGGGAAGATCAGGTGGCGATCATGCGGCAATTTGCCAGACAGCGGCCAGCTTTCATGCGCTCGTTTCTCCGGGAGCAATTCGAGCTTGGACGGGATGTTTCCCTGTCCATGGGTTGCACATCCGGAGGAGTGCTGACCCTTACACCCCGTCACCAACTGGAAGCCGACACTGTCCGTCTGGTGTACCCGGAAGGCATGCTTGTGACGATCCGGATAAAGCCCTTGTCCGGTTATCGTTTTGTCGGGTGGTCTGACGGATTCGCGACCGATCAGTGGACCCGCAACCTGATGATCCGTCCCGGCATGCCGGATATCACAGCACAATTTGAACCCTACATTCATCCGCTTGCCAATCAGGTCATCATCAATGAGATCGGGGCCTACAACCGGCAGTCGGGTGACTGGGTCGAGATCTTCAACAGCTCCGATCAATCCGTAGATATCACCTCCTGGATCCTCGCGGATGCCAAACATGAATATCGGCTTCCGACGGCCGTCATCCCTCCGGGCGGCTACCTGGTTTTCTGCCAGGATCTGCGCAAGTTTAAAAACCATTTCCCCGGCGTACCAGCAGCTGCCGGAACTTTTGCATTTGGCTTGAACAAACGCAGTGAGTCGATCACACTCTATTCAGAAGAAGGGGCCTGGGTGGACCGGGTGAGTTATACCGTAACTCCGGTGGATACTGCCTTTACCCTGGCGCTTCTCCTGCCGGACCTGAATAACGACCTGGCCAAGAACTGGGAGTTGCGGGTTGGCCAGGGCACCCCGGGATCAGGCAATCCTTACTATATCCAGATGCGGGTCAAAGACCGGCAGACCTATTGGATGCGTCTCGGATTGGGATTTGGGATCGTGGCCTTGCTCAGCGGATTATTTGCCTGGAAATGGCGACATGATCGCCAGCGTACCCGCCAGAACGGGAAGGCTTCCTGACCCAGGCTCCCGATCAATACACCACCTCCGTGCGATAGTCTTCGGGTTTCTCCCGGTATAAGGCCCAGTAGATCTCTGCGATGGCCTGTGGATTGTATTTGGGGTCTGAAGGCTGGACATACCCACAAACCGTAACGGTCGCCACATGGACGGATGTACCCTCCACCCGTTTGGCCAGTGCTTGTGCCAAATTGCGCATGCCAGCCTTGCCAATGCTCAGGGAGACCCATTCGGGATGGGGGTTCAATGCCTGGCCGCCACCGGTATAGATCAGGCAGCCTTTGTTCTGTTTCAGATACTCGGGCAGGACGGTCTGGGCCACATGGAAGGCCCCGCCGATATTGACCTCATTCATAGTGCGTACGGCAGGCCAGTTCAGGGCCAGCACATCACGTACCTCGACCATGGATGCATTGAAGACCACCACATCCGGAAGGCCTCTCTGCTTTTGAACCGCTTCCACGACCCGGCGTACCCCGTTCGGATCCGCCACATCCGCGATCATGGTATGCACTGAAATACCTTCTTTTTTGAGTTGATCGATCTGTGGGGCGAGTTTTTCCACCTGCCGGGATACGAGGGTTACGCCGAAGCCCTCTTTTCCAAATCGGTGAGCGATCCCCTGACTGATTCCAGGACCAGCGCCAAATATCAGGATGTGTTTCGTCATATCCATGTGCGTTTATCCAGCCAGGTCCGGTCTGGCTGATCGGCAGAAAAAGTAAGGTAAATCTTCAACATCCACAGGATGAAAAGCCTGCGATCGGAAGATTTGGAGGTATTAAAGGGTCAGGCGAGACAAATGGTAGTCCTCCCGATTTCGCATGGCCGCCTTCTTCTCCGGATCATCATCGTGATACCCGATCAGATGGAGGGTGCCATGGACCATGACCCGATGCAATTCATGCAGAAAGGAAACGGAAAGATCTCTGGCATTCTCTGCGACACGATCAATGGAGATAAAGATATCTCCTGCGACTAGCTTGTTGCTGGAGGGAAAGGTGATCACATCAGTCAGGGTATCATGGTCCAGATACTGGACATTCATGTGATAGAGATGATCATCCGAACAGAAAATAATGGAGATCTCGCCCGTTGATCGTTGTTCGTCCCGGATGGTATCGAGCAACCAGGAACGGGTCATCTCTTCATCCGGAAGGGAGAAGTCGACATCTTCGGTATCAAAGGATACGCCGGCTTCGGATTCTGCTCCGGGCCACTCAGGAAATTCGATCATAGTTGGAAGCCCAACTCAACTTTGCACCCGTTGCGATGGAAGCGCACAGAATCACAGAGGTTGTGCATCAAAAAGACGCCCCGGCCTCCGATCTTGGTGACATTTTCGGGCATGGTAGGGTCCGGCAGTTGCCGGAAGTCAAATCCGCAGCCTTCGTCTTCGACGACGATGGCCAGTGAGCCATTCATGCGCTCTGCGCGAACGACGACCTTTTTCTGGATATCGGATCGGTTGCCATGGATAATGGCATTGTTCACCGCTTCGGTGAGACTGATCAGGATATTCCCATGCTTCTCCTCAGATATCTGATGTTCCTCCACCAAACGAGCAACAAAGGTGTCCAAATGACGGATAGAGTGAGGATGGGAAGATATTCTCAACATAAAGTCTGTAGCCAGGCTCATATACGTTTACCTTATTATTCTCATAGCAATGCAAACCCTACCTGGAGATAAATCCAGGGTGAATCTTCATATTCATGGGAATAAAAGCTGCAGAAACAGCAGGGAAAGACAGCCTATTTCCTTTCCACCACATCAAAAACCCTCATATGGAGTGGAAAGTTCCCTCCAATTTGCAACATTATCGGGTAATTTTCAAATTGCGCTGGTACTCTTCAACCAAATTCTTGTAGTACGGCTTGAGCGCAGGTGACACCGTTCTGTACAGCTCGGTTTCAGCTTCGCGTTTCTTGAGGTAGTCTTCCAGACTGGGTGGACGTTTGCGGTCATACTGGGAAGCCGTTTCCGATTTCCGCTTGTTGTCATATTCCCGTTCTCGCTCCGCCCGTTCATGCTCCAGCAACTTGCTCAGGATATCTTCCTGGCGTTTCATAGTTTCTGCACTGAGGCGCTTGTTGACCAGATCGATCTCGGTCTTGTCCATCTGGTCGATGATATCCTGGAGCAATGGATCCGGTTTGCCACTTTGACGCTTCTCTTTGTTCAGGTCTTCCAGAGCCTTCCGCATAGCCGCCTGTTTGGCCGCCATCTTGGCAAATTCCTCACTGGAACCACCCTGTCCGTTTTTCATGCGGCCCTGAAGGTCCTTCATCATTTCATTCAATGATTTCTGCCCTCCACCCATTTTATCCTTGGGTGTACCGCCCGGTTTGGGATTGCTCCCGCCCGGATTCTGGCAGTTCTGACTGCCCGCCATCTGATTGGAGGCCTGTTGTTGCATCTGGTTGAGCACTTCACTCAGCATCAAGGCCAGATCGTTCAGGTTCTTCATGGCAAACTGCTGTTCAGCGGCAGCTTGCGACTTTTGTCTTTCCTCGAGCTGCTTCAAGGTCTTGTTCATATGACCTTTGATCTCTGTTACCTTCTCCGTCACATAGGTCTCGATCTGAATGACCCGCTTGGACAGGGCCTGCAGGGAGTCTTCTACCAGTCGGAAATCATCCTGGATCTTCTTCTGGTCCTGGACTAGCCTGACATACCGTGGCGCCGTCTCGGCGGTCTGATTGACACTTGAGATCAGGCCTTCCTGGTCAAAGGACAGCGTAACCAGGTTTTCGAGCAACTGGCGCAGGGCTTTCATGTCTTCCTCCAGCTGTTCCTCCTCTCCCTGCTGCATGTCCATCTCCATGGCCTGGGCCATGTCCTTCATCTTTTGTGCGGCCCCCTTCTGAGATTTGGAGGCCTTCTTGTTCTGCTTCTTTTCGAGCTGGTCCTTGGAGTCTTCCATATCCTGATCGATATCTTCCATCTTCTCCTCCGGATCTCCCAACTGCTTGGGATTTTCCAACTCCTCATTCTTCTTTTCGATCTCCTTCATTTTTTCCTGGAGCTCATCGAATTTCTCATTCAGCTCCTCCTGCTTTTTCTCCAGGTCTTCAGGTGATTCAGTCTCATTTTCAGTTTTCTCCGCCAGGTTCTCCTGTTCTTTTGCCAGTTCTCGAAGCTTATCGATCTGGTCCTGAAGGTCCTTCTCTACCTCGAGCTGCTTGTACATCTCCATCATGCGATCCAACTCCTTGTTGAGTTGTTCCTCATCCATCTTCATCTCTTCCAGCTGCTTCAGGCTCTCCTCCTTTTGCAGTTCCTGAAGCAATTCCTCGATCTTCTTCATCAGCTCTTTCATCTCCGGGCTGACCAGCTCCTCAAACATCTGTTGCACTTTCTCCTGCTTCTCCTTGAGTTCAGGACTCGGCTCAGAGAATTCTTCCTGGTTCTTGAGATTCTGATCGAACAGATCCTTGGCCTGCTGAATGTCCTGCATCAGCTCCTTGCGGCGGTTCAGCAGCTTCTCCAGTTCCTTCCGGCTCTGCCAGTCCATATCCTTCTCCTGAAGCAGTTTCTCGCTCAGTTTCTTGATGTCCTTCTGGATCTTTTTGGATTCATCCATGGCCTTCTTCAGGTGATCACGGATCTCATCGTTGTTCTTTTCTTCCTGTTCGTCAAACTCTTCGGCGGTCGGCTTGGCATACCGCATCAGATTGGTCCTGGAAGATTTCCGCCCGTTGATGGCGTCATTGTCCCACACTTCAAACCAGTAGGTGACTTCGTCGCCTGGTGCCAGATTCAGGGCCTTGATGTCCAAGGTATGATCAAAGCGGACCTCCTTCCCTTTCTGGAGTGCTATTGGCTTCATGACGGGTTGGTCCTCATCCCCGTTATGGTGCTTGATCTGGTAGGTAAAGGTCAACTGGCTCAGACCGTAATCGTCTGCCGCTTCTCCGGCAAAAAAGACATAGGCATTGTCCAGGCTATCTGTAAACGCATTGGCCTGGATGCTGGGGTGCAGATCTGGTATAACGGAAAGCACGTAGCGGATACTATCTCCTTTGGGGAGCTCCCGGTTGGAGACCAGGACCGTATAGCGTTCATCCCGGGTGGCTCGTTTGCTGTACACAAACATGTCGTCACCCTGTCGCTTGATGATCTGCGGGTCGGTATCATCACCAAACCGCATGGCGATCGAATCGGTGTGGGCCGTCTCGAATGACCAGCTCAATCTGGTCCCCTGGGGGACTACCAGATCTCCGATATTGGACAATACCTCATCCGGCCGACCGACATACTGGGGATAGTCCAGAGCAACTGAAAAGCTGGAAATGGATGGCTTGAGAAGCACATCCAGCACCTTTGTTTCCGAATTGACCCGGCCGGAAAAGAGCCGAAATTCCGTATCCTGATTCACATTGCTGAACGTATAGCTGAACAGATTGCGATCAATGGGCTTGAGACGGTATTGATATTCGCCAATCTCTATAAACACCTCATTGGGAATAGCGGACCCTTCAGTGGTCACCTCCAGTTCGAAATCACCGTACTGCACGACTTTCAGGGGCTTATCCCCCATGACAAACGTAAAGGGTGCCGGTGGGGCAAAGTCCTTGTTGTTGTCAATCAGTCGCCGTGTCGGATCTTTGATCATACTGGGTGCAGCCCATAGCAGGATGAACAACAATGCCAGCGGGGGAAGGGCGTATTTGAGGTAGCGGCGGTTATGGCTCAGGTCGATGGCTGCGGGAAAGGAGACCGGGCGAAGGGCCTCTGTTTTCTGTTCGATACCCGCAAGAAGCAGGCTGGCTTCCGGCTGTTTGTCCAGTTGTTGTTTGAGTTGCAGAATATTGAGGAGCTTGTCCTCCACATGACCGAAATGCTGACCGATAATGCTGGCTGCCTGTTCGTGCGAGATCAGCTTGCCCAATTGAAAATAGTGCATCATCGGGAGCAGGACCCAGCGGACAAGAGTGAATGCACTCAACCCCAGAAAGGAGAAAAACAGGAGCTTTCGGGCTGTTTTCCCAAAGTAGAAATAGTTCTCACCCAGACTGATCAACAGAAAGACCACGCCTACCAGACCCACGGTCAGCAGCGTACCCTTCACCAGCTGGTTGAGGTAATACTTGCGGATGAATGCATCCAACTTGCTGATTAGCAGATCATAGTTACTCGGTCCCGCCATGAAAGTCATTTGGGTTAAAAACAAATTTACTTGAAAAAGATTGCCGTCGCCATTCCTTTAACGCAGGAATGACCCCCCGGTTGCGTAGGTCTACTTAAAGAAATGACTTCAATGGCACGACCGGATAGGGGAGATCGGGTAGCTGTTCTCCCTTGCTACGTCCCAGAAAGTAGCCTCCACCTCCGGCGCCACAAAGCTTGAGTTGGTGGGAAGGACCATCCCAGAACGGAAAAAGATCATCGGGTATCATGGGTCGAAAGAGGCGGGCCTGGATACGTGAGATGGACGAAAATGCCTCGCCGAACGGAATGGGCTGGTGATGGATCAGGGCATGGATGGCGCGATGCACCTGAGGAAGCAGTTCCATCATGAGCAGGGTGCGATCCGCCTCCTGCTCTAGCAACAGTCGGAAGGCATGGACCAGTGGGGCTGTCTGGCGGGCCAATCCGGTGTCTACCAGAAAGAGACCCTGCGGGACTGCGGATAAGGTGGGCATTCGGATGCCCAGGTCCGGATCCTGATGGATGGCATTCCGGGTCAGGCTGACCAGTGGGTCTATCCCGGAACTATTGCCATGAAAGTACTTTTCAAGGAAGGCTAGCCCCTGAAGCTTCTTTGTCAGGTCATCGGGGATGTCGGGGCTGTATTGCTCGACCAGTGCGGCCACCAGGGCACCACTGCTGCCCATGCCACATCCGGAGGGGATGTTCGATTCAAAGCGTCCTCCCTGTTCAACGAAGCGGAGGAAGGCCTCGGTGTCAATGGGCCAGGGCAGTTTTCCATTCTCTTTCTGCTGAACCAGCCATCGGGCCCAGCTGAGCAAGGAAGGATCAATTGATCCGCCGGTAGCCCAGTGTCCGGACCGCTGAGTCAATGGAATAGCCAGGGCCTCGCCTTTCAGTAAGACCGTATACTCACCAAACAACAGCAATTTTGCGGGCCAGGTCACCATAGAACATGAAGAAGCCGGACGATGTCATCGTCCGGCCTTACGTCTTCAACAGTCGTGCTTATTTTTCTGCTTTCTGTTCTTCGGCTTTGCGTTCCTCGACCTTTTTCATGTCGACATCACGCATACCTTCCCGAATCTCACTTTCGATGCTGTTCCGTGCGGTATTGAATTCCCGGATGCCCTTGCCGAGGCCACGCATCAATTCAGGAATCTTCTTACCACCAAAGAGCAGGAGGATCACAAAAAGGATGACAATGATCTCACTGCCTCCCAGGTTGAAAAACCAAATAAATGCATCCATGATATGGCTTGTTTTAGCTCGTTTTTACTTATTTCTTCAATCCAATTTCTCGAAGTCGCTCATCCAGGTATTCCCCTGCACTGATAGGGTCATAGTGAAGGGGATGATCTTCATCCACACAACCGGGCAGACAGGTCAGATCCATATCGCTGCGCGGGTGCAGGAAAAAGGGGATCGACAATCGCGGCTTGTGCCATTCTTCTCGTGGTGGATTCACCACCCTGTGTGTCGTCGACTTCAGGTAGTCGTTGGTTAAACGTTGAAGCATATCGCCAACGTTCACGACGATCTCATTTTCTTCGGGGACAATATCCAGCCATTGGTTGCCCAGGTCCTGGATTTGAAGCCCCCCGGCGGAAGCTCCGACAAGTAAGGTAATGAGATTAATGTCTTCATGCTGTTCGGCCCGAATGGCAGATGCCGGCTCTACCGTGATCGGCGGATAGTGAATCGCACGCAGGATGGAATTGCCATTGTGGATCTTCTCTGAGAAGTAATCCCGGTCCAGACCCAGATAGAGGGCAATGGCTTCCAGCAGATATCCCCCGCTCTTTTCAAAAGCCCGGTACAGGAGATCACCGGTCAGGGCAAATTCTTTCTGTTCTTCGACCTTAACATTCGGTGGATACTCACCTTCGACCTCATCGCCATCTTCAACGGTTTGCCCGATCTGGTAAAACTCCTTCAAGTCGGCAACGGTTGAATGCTTGGCGTGCTCTTTCCCAAAAGAGGTATAGCCACGCTGTCCGGCGAGGCCCGGAACCTCATACTTGCGTTTGATCTCCTCCGGAAGGGAAAAGAATGCTTTGGATTCAGCATAAAACCGATCCACCAGTTCAGTCGGAACCCCATGGTTGATGACCCCTACGAAACCGGAGTTTCGAAAGGCGTTTCCGATGGCTTCCACGAATTCGGCCTGTTGAGCAGCCGAACCGTGGACAAATGTTGAAAGATCCACGAGGGGTATTGCCCGCTTGGTCATACCTGCATATTTGGTGCGAAGATACGAATTATCAGACCGCTCAGCGTTTGGGTTTATACCTGGCTTCATCCAGAAATACCTGAGAATCCACGCGGTTGGCCAGGGCTGCAATGCCCCGATCCGGGTGCCGCTTCAACCAGGCTTTGACGATCTGTTTTCCGATCCAGTCACCGGTTCTTCCCGGTGCTTCCAGGGGCATTCCCGGCGAGTGGGGGCTGTACTCGACAAATTTTCGATATTCCTTGTAATCCGTGCTGTAGAGTAGGTTTTCACTGAGAAAATAGGCCCAAATGTTCTTTTCATTCTCCCGGCACCAGGCCAACTGATCCGGGGTAAATTCGATTCTGGCCGTGTCGGCGATCTCAGGAAGCAGGATATCCATCAAGACCTGCACTTTTCCATTGCGGAGGATATGATCGATGAGCCGCTCGCCAGCGGGAGGGCCTACAATATCTTCCAGGAGGGGCTTGAGCGTTCGGGGCACCAGATGATCCCGGTTGTAGGATCGGGTGAGGTAATTGGAAAAGACGGCATTGGAGGGATCTATCCGGCTGTACGGATAGTCTGCTCCCAGATAGAAATCCAGTCCCACTGCCAGTTCATCATTCCCGTAAATGAAGTTGGCGATGGAAAATTCGGACAGGAATGTGGTGACAATGGGAGTCGGCCGATCCGGAAATATGGCCTTCAGGTACCGGAAGGCGGTATTGAAGGTTTTCGCTTCATCTGCCATCTCGGGATAGACGATCTGAATGGTATCATACAGTTTCCGGGTCGCCGGATACGTGAGGAATCCTTTGAGAAATGCATCCGGGCCTTCGGGAGCGACCCGAGGGTCCTGCAGGCCCAGCAACTGATCAAAATACAAGAAACTGAATTCACCGTAGGCCCTGTCGAGTTCTTCGCGACCCGCCTGGAGCCGGGCCGTATCCAGTGCAAACAGGTCCCGGTCAAATCGCCGTAGCTCTGTCTCTACGGTGATATCTGAAATATCGGGTCGATCATAGTCGGCCACTGGGGAGGAACAACCGGAAAGGTAAAGGGCTGTTAAAACCAGGAAGAGAAGGGTCACATTCTGCATAGTCTCATCGTTCTACAACAAGCTGCGAAATTAATTAGGATATTTGCCCCCGAAAGGATTCGCGTATTCTTTTCAATGCGCCGATCCTGATCACAACCAACAACCTATGAAACGACTGATCCTGCTGTGCCTATTGTTCACTGTTGTCGGAAGCACTTCCGTACACGCCCAATATGACTTCAAATTCGGGTTTGAAGCCAGTCCGTTCATCTCCTGGATGAGTACGGACAAGAAGCCGGTCAAGAGCGATGGCACCAACCTCGGATTCCAGATCGTCATGAATGGCGAGTATTACATCCGGGAGCGCTATGCCCTGAAAGCCGGATTGGGCATCAGTTTCCACAATGGAGGGCGTTTGCTGCACACCCTGGGAGGGGCGATCTTCCCGGATTCGGATCTGAGCATGCCTTCCCTGAAGGACCCCCTGCCCCCCAACACCTCTGTCAAATACAAACTGCAGTATGTGGAGATCCCCCTGGCCTTCCGGATGCGGACCCAGGAGTTTGGGTACATCCGCTACTTTGCGGAACTCCCCATGCTGGTATTCGGGATCAATTCACAGGCCAGAGCCGACCTGGGTGTCGCAAATGGCGAAAATGAAGATATCAGCAAGGACACCCCATTCATGAACCTGAGCTGGGGTGTGGGGGCCGGTGCAGAATATGCCCTGACCTCCACCACGTCGCTGGTAGGGGGCCTCTTCTACCAGCAGGGTGTCGCGGATGTGACATCCGACAGTACACCGGACCAGAGCAAAGCTGTCCTCAAACGCCTGATCCTGCGGATGGGCGTGATGTTCTAAAAAATGCCGGTGAAGGTTTGACCCAAGGAAAAAAATCGCTTACATTTGCATCCGCTTCAGTATGAAGCATGATATAAGGATGGTGCGGTAGCTCAGTTGGTAGAGCAATGGACTGAAAATCCATGTGTCGGCGGTTCAATTCCGCCCCACACCACAAGGACCCTGTCAGGATTGGCAGGGTCTTTTTTATTTTCGGACATGTACTTTGTCTATATCCTCCAATCTGCCGCTTCAGGGCAATTCTACAAGGGCATTTCCAATGATCTGAATCGTCGCTTTCACGAGCACAACTCCGGTTACGAAAAGGCAACAGCCCCTTTTGTACCCTGGAATCTAGTCTGGTACACCATCAAACCCAACAAAAGTGAGGCGATGATGCTTGAGTCAAAGTTGAAAAACCTCACCTCCAATTTGCGCATCATCAGGTTTATCCAGAAGTACAAACCTGTCGGCGGCCCGGACGTTCCGCCTCTGGCGGAAGTCCGGATCCAGACATCCCGCTGACGGCGGGATCGTCTGGGTTCAATTCCGCCCCACACCACAAGGACCCTGTTCACAAGAGCAGGGTCTTTTTTATTTTCGGACATGTACTATGTGTATATCCTCCAATCTGTTCCTACAGGTCAATTCTACAAGGGTATTTCCAATGATCTGAATCGTCGCTTTCATGAGCACAACTCCGGCTATGAAAAGGCAACTGCTCCTTTTGTACCCTGGAATTTAGTTTGGTACACCATCAAACCCAACAAAAGTGAGGCGATGCTACTTGAGTCCAAGTTGAAAAACCTGACTTCCAATTTGCGCATCATCAGGTTTATACAGAAGTACAAACCTGTCGGCGGCCCGGACGTTCCGCCCCTGGCGGAAGTCCGGATCCAGACATCCCGCTGATGGCGGGATCGTCTGGGTTCAATTCCGCCCCACACCACAAGGACCCTGTTCGCAAGAGCAGGGTCTTTTTTGTTCCTGGTTCATTCAGGATTCACAGCAGGGTGCGCCTGGCAGTTCAAGGTTCAAAGCTCAGCTGGCGCTGATCTTGTTCAAGGTTCAACGTGACCGCCGAGTGCCAGGGGTTGAACGTTGAACTGGAGGGCCCTGGCCTCCTTTGAACAAGCAGGGCCGAAGGCCCGGCCTTGAACGGCCTGACGCTGTACTTGGGTGCCTAGAGCAGAGGGGATTCCTGGTTCCTGTGTTCCAGATTCCTGGTTCATTCAGGATTCACAGCAGGGTGCGCCTGGCAGTTCAAGGTTCAAAGCTCAGCTGGCGCTGATCTTGTTCAAGGTTCAACGTGACCGCCGAGTGCCAGGAGTCGAACGTTGAACAGGAGGTCTGCGACCTCCTTTGAACGGGCAGGGCCGAAGGCCCGGCCTTGAACGGCCAGACGTTTAGCTCGCCTGCCCTTCAGCGAAAACGGACCGTCCAGATGTGTTTTGTCATCATTTTTGCGGTGCCGGCAAAAATGCCGCCAAAACAGATGAAAATGGTCCCTTGGACCCAGGGTTAAAACCCTGGGCTATTCACCTTATTAGATTAGTGCACAGCCAGGTTTCCTGGTATAAACATCGGGGTTTAACGCTTTGCCCCGCTAGCCTTTCATGGGCCCTGTTCAAGGTTTAACGTGACCGCCGAGTGCAAGGGGTTAAACGTTGAACAGGAGGGCCCTGGCCTCCTTTGAACGGGCAGGGCCGCAGGCCCCGGCCTTGAATGGCCAGGCGATGGTCAGTGGCTCATCAGAGCATAGAACCCGAAGACAACCAGGGACACAAGAACATGAAAGGCAGGAACATTAAAGTCGATCCCAGCCGCCTCCGCTTTGGGTCCACCAGTTGACTACCGAGGAGCGGACAAGCAGTCCTTTGGGCTCATAGATGACTGTATATCCGGGGCCATCAAACGCCATGGCGGAATCATCAATCCGCACATTGAGGAAGGGATAGTTCGCTCCCAAAAGGGAAGCATTGACCATGTGCGCCTCCTTGTAGTTTTCTCCATACCCGAGGGTCGTTTTCCAGCCCAGAAAGTCGACTTCCTGACCCTGAAACTGATGGAAGGGCAGATCACTCAACGTGTATTTGCTATAGAGCGAGTTCCGCCTGGACACTTCGGTGAAAAACCAGGAACTTCCATATTCACCAAATTGGGGCTCTACCCAGAGCGTATCTGTATCGACATACGCCTTTAGATAATAGACACTGTCTGCATTCCACAGGGCTCCAGTGACCTTCGAAATCGAATGAGGCGTGAGATATTCCTTGAGCAGAAAGACACCCTGGTCCTCCGAAACAACTTCCATTACCAGCGTATCCGCATGGTAGGTGATGTTATTGTTGTTGGGCATGAAGTAGGCTTCTCCGGTAAACCGGACAAAGCTTGACTGTTGACCGACCATCAGGCATCCAATTTCGACGGGACCCGGATTCTGTTCCGTATTCGGTGTTCCCGTTTCAGGATCCTTCTGGCAGGCCGTGAGGATGACAAAGAACAGAATCAAGGCGGTCAAGGGGAAAAGAAGGGTGGTGCGCATAGCGTTTCTCTTTTTCTTCATCAACGGGATGATGACACAACCTGTGGGGTCCGGATGCAAGGTGGCAAACAAAGAACCCGGACGAGGGGTCCGGGTTCTGAATGGAGTATGAGAAAAATGAATATGCTGACTGGTTGGACCTCCAAGAAGAGACCACCAGAATGATATCAACTGCTTCTAAGACCTTAACATCTCAGTCTGCAATCTATTGCGTTCTGGATCAAACAAATGCAAAAAAGGTGACGAAACCGTAGAAAAGCCCATCCACTCCTTTGGATATTTGTTTTTAGGCAACGAACAGACATCCTTTCGCACCATCCTCCCAGTATAGGTTACCATTAGAATTCGGGTTAACTTGAAATTCCATGAGAACGACTGATATATTCTTAAGTATTGGCCTATTGTTCTTGATCACTTCCAAGGCAACAGGACAGGACCAAGAGCGCTCCTGGCAGCCCCAACCATACGTTAAAATTGACCGGGTATTGGCTCAGGAGGATGGATATGTGCAGGCCCTCTCCAATGAATACAATTCCGGGCCCATCCTGCAGAAACGCAATTGGAAAGGTGAACTGTTATGGGAAACGGGTCCATATTCGGGTAGCTCTACGGCAGTCACGACACTTGCTAATTTGCCTGGTAAAAGAACCATCTTTTTTTGGTCAGCATGGTTGGGCTGCGATCAACTCCTTCCCCAACAAACCATCATTCTGGATAGCCTCGGTCAGGAGATTGACTTTGGTTTTCTCCAACCGGAAATTCGTCGGGTTCTCAAGGTGACCAACCTGCCCGGGCAATCCGATTCTCTCCTGTTGGCCTGGTGGAATTACAATGCCTGGCAGATTCAGGGTAACGTGCCCTTACCCTGCACCCTGATCCAACTGGATCTGACCAGTGCCAATATTGCCAAAACGGAGTTTCCATTGATCGCCACAGGTATTGGGGATGCACCTGCATTGGTCATTGATCCCCAGGACCAGATCTGGGTCGGCCTGCCCAATGGCGGGGTTGGTCAATTCCATCCCGCTACTCAGGAGATCACAGATACACAAGCGACCAGTCTTGGCTTGATCCAGGACATTCTCTATCCACCCTCCGCATCTCGCATCCTTATCGGTGATGAAGTCATCGCCCGAGTGGATGGTCAGGGGAATATACTGGCTCAAACCGGGCTTCCGGGTTTCGTTGCACTTCATGGAGAAGTTCTCGATGATAAAATCATGATCCGAGCAGGAAAAAAAGGGACCAAACCAGGTGTGTCCACCTTTTTCATCCTGGATTCCATGCTCAATGTTGAACAAACGTTGGATACGTTGCCGAATGGATCGGTCATTGAACACGTTCTGACTCATCAAGGCAAAGCCCTGGTGTTCGGAAATGAACATCAGAACACCTATGTGAAAACATGGGCTCCCGACACCGGCTTTGAGCCCCTGAAACAAGATGCTCATCTGGTGGAGGTCTATGTTGGAAAAATTGCTCTCAAATCAGGAGGTACAGATGGGTGGTTCCCATCGTGTACCATTCAGCTAAGTGATTTTTACCTGCACATTCAAAATGATGGTCAAGATACTTTGGATCGTATTTTGGTGAACTGGAATCAATATTTACCACAGGAATCATTTGTTACTTTCGATTGCAAGAATGGGCTCCGACAACTTCTCTTTGACGATTTGCATCTGGCTCCCGGTGCCTCAGAGTGGTATGTCTTTCCTGAAATTGATCTGTGGGTTATTGAGAACTGTAAACTTCCCTATCAGCTCAATGAGACATTCTGTATGGAATTGTCCTGCCCTGACAATCGGATCGATGCAGATCACTCGAATGATGCTCAATGCATTCTCATCGATGTTTTCCTTTCCTCCAATGAAAATCTGGACCAGTCAACTCAATTCAGGATATCACCCAACCCTTTCCGGGATCAGATTACCCTGGAAGACATTCCACTTTCCACCCATTCACTGATCATTATTAACCAGAGGGGTCAACCCTTTTTTAAGGCAAAGGTCAACCCCTCAACAAAAGAAATGTCCCTTCCTCCCGGCCCTTCCGGTCTTTATCATTTAGTGCTTTTGAACCAGCAAAACCAGATCATCCAAACCCATCGACTCATCCGAATGTCGGAATAATAAACAGCAATGCGAAATTCAAATCTGGTCCTACTCCTCTTGATCGCAATAGGCATCCTCCTTGGGTGTGCAACGTTGGTACAGGCCCAATCCCTGGAAATAAGCTGGCAACCTTTCCCGATAGCAGAATTAGGCCCCGTAGAACAAATGAAGAATGGATTTGTCTGGACGGTTGACTCTCCACTAAATGGAAATGGGCCTGCCATCATACAAAGAGTTGATGATTTCGGAAATATTCTGTGGGAGAAGCAACTGTCCATTTGGCCAAATCTCATCCAATTGCTCGATATACTTGCCGGCCCGAATGAAGAGGTCATCATTTCATATTATTATATTGACTGTGATGTGGCAGGAGGGTCCGGATTAATGATTTTGGACAGCCTTGGTGAGTTTATTGGTGGATATAACTTGGGGAAAGATAATTCAAGTATATATAACTTGAAGTCTGTTTCTCAGGAAAGTCTCTTTCCCATTCTGGGTGGCTATGGCAATAAATTGGTCCGGTTGGACAGTCTATCTTCCGATTTGGTGTCTATTCCATTAGATCAGAAAGGAAACTTGATTCTCGAAGGTCCTGACAAGGAATTCTTCCTATCGCTTGACGGTGGTGGATTGGCTGTCATAGACCCTTTGACTGGAGCAATTTCAGATACCTCATTGACTTCGTTTCAGTACATCAAAGAAATCTTTTTTCCATCTGATACATCCAGATTCCTTGTAACAAATGACAGTATTTACCACATCTATTCATCCAGCAATATCCTGAATAAAAAGGAATTGAACAATTTCCAGTATTGGGGAGGATTTATCAATCAGGGATACCTTTACCTGATTAATTATTCATCAGGCAATCCTGAATTGATCATTCTTGACTATCAGCTGGATACCATTAGTATTGTTTCTAGATTTACAGATGATACCCAGATTGGCAGGCTTATTTCTGGAAATAACGAACCCATACTTTTGGGACAGGAAAGTAACAACGTGTTCTTCAAATCAATTTCACCAACTGGTGAGTGGAAACTGGTCTCAGACGATCCAGCCATTACAGATGCGTCCTGGATAGACTTAAAAACAAGTGTAGAAAAATTTGGATACTGCCACCCTCAAGCATCATTTTCAGGATTGAAAATTCAAATCAAGAACAATGGATCAGACACCCTGGATCATGTTTTAGTGAATTGGAATGAACAGGTTCAGTTTTCCATTCCTGTCTACTGGTGTCAATCTTTTGCCCATCAGTTAATGCTGGATAATCTCGACCTTGCTCCAGGAGAATCAAATTGGATACCCCTTCCTGATCTGACGTTCTTTCGGGATGTACCCTGCGATTCAACCTACCAGTTCGACATCTGTTTCGAATTGTCCACCCCCAATGACCGCATTGACGCGAATCATAGCAATGACAAATTCTGTGTTCCAATAGAGGTGAAAACCACATCTACTGCCGATCTAAAACCTGATCGTCAAGTCCTCGTCTATCCCGACCCCTTTTCGAATACACTTCATTTGGACAACCTGCCAACCACAATAGGGTCGGTTCAACTGTTGGACCTGTTCGGACGGGTAGTATATACGCAGTCGATTTCAGCCTGGCCATCCTTCACGATCGACGTTCCAACTAATCACAGTGGATTATACATCATCGCCCTAATTGATGATGCCGGGAAGATCATTGAAACGAAGCGGTTACTTCGAGCAGATTGACCTGTATAAAAAGGGGTTGTAATTCCAATTAAAAATCCGATCCGATGGATAGATACAGAATCGGATCCTGCACCTGACGCGTTTCGATCCCCCAGGCATAATCCAGTTTGACCAGATACCCGAAAACAAGGGTGCGGGCACCAAATCCATAACCGGCAACAAGCGGGTCGCGGAAATACTTCAGCTTGACCTGAACCGCCGGTGGGTTTTCGATATAAATGATGTTCAAGGGATTGTCGTCACTATATGGTGATAATCCCTCCCAGGCTGTGCCGGTATCAAAAAAGCCGGTCAGCTGTAGATTGCGGAAAAACGAGGACCGGGTACGGGGGAAGATGTACTTCACAAAGGGTACACGCAATTCCATATTGGCCAGGACAAACGAGCTGCCATTGCGGATATTATACTGGAACCCTCTCAGATTGGCCGCCAGGGTCTGGAAGCCATAATTGGTATTGTTGATGGGGATATCCTCATTGAACTGGGGGAGCAACCAGTTGTCCACACCGCCCAGATAAAAGAGGATCCGCTCCTGGCCGAATGAAGTCACACCATTCAGCCGAACAGCAAAAACACTGTGCTTATGAATGGGCAGATAGTACCGGAAATCTACGCCCGCCATGCCCATGAATCCCTTGTTGAGATCGAATGCAAACGGATCGGCCTGGATCTGAAAACTCTTGACCACTTCGGTAAAGAGATTATACCGCATACCATTGAGGATATTGGGGGCAACCGCCAGCGTATTGTCAAATACATATTCCGCCCGCAATCCCAGGCGCTGTTCATTCACGGCCGGGAATGCCAGGGTTGACTGTTCCAGGGCATGCCAGAAATAGCGGTCATTCCGCAGGGTCCCGCGAAAACGCAGGCTCCGGAAAATATCCAGCGGATACCGGAGTTGGACCTGTCCCAGTGTGGTTTGTAACCGGACCTTGTATTGTGTCGGACTGCCCGGCGCACCCAACCCTGGTGGGATCAGATGAGCCGGTCCATTCAGGACATTATTATTGAGTTCGAAAATATTGGACCAGTCTCCCCGATAGATCGAATAGTGTTTATCCCATCGGTGTTTCTTATCCATAAACGTGAGGAAGAATTCTGACCCCCGGAAATTGGTGGGCAGTCGCATTCCGCCTTCAAACTCATAATCCTCCAGGAGGTCCTTGACATCTGCCTTGATCAGCAGGCCGGTTGCCGGAGGTGCATATCGACTGCTTCCTTCATCGAGATTCAGGAATTGCCGTCCGGAGTAATTGTCCAGTCCGCCGAACAGCAGGGAATTGTCAAATCGGTTGGTCAGATAATCCAGACGGAATTTCAATCGGCTGGGAATGATCCTGGACGTCACGAATTTTTCGGTTCTGGATTCGGTAGAGTCCGGAGCCTGGATCAATTCGCGTGTATCGGGCAAAACAAAGGAGGGACCCTCTTCCAGGATCAGATCAGGGGTTACTTCTGTTTCGGGTAATACCTGCTTTGGATATTGGAAAGGGGTCTGGAAATAATGAATGACCGTATCCTTTCGCGGATGGAATAATTGAGGTGTCTCCGTGGACAGGATGCGAACCGGTTTTTGCGCAACAGGACGGGTAAAGGC
>JAUIEA010000061.1 GCA_030429045.1 Bacteroidia bacterium
CATCCCAAAGACCGGTTCCTGAAGTCATTCAGGTAGACCAAAACCGATTTCAAGGCTGGAGAGTCCATTCTTGAAAGGCCGTCATTTTGACGGCCTTTTCATTTTCCGGACGTCACTTCAGTACCTACCTTTAGGGCTTATGCCGCAGGAAGATCAAATCCACTTGTCACAACGAATTGCCGCCGAGACCCGCCTTCCCAAACAGGCGGTCCAACGGGTCCTCGACCTGTTCAATGAGGGCGCTTCATTGCCGTTCATCGCCCGATACCGCAAGGAAGCGACGGGCGGCCTGGATGAACATGCCCTCAGCCAGATCCAGAAGGCACAGCAGCAACTCCTGGCCCTGCTGGCCCGGCGTTCCTATATCCTGGTAGCACTGGAAGAAGCGGGTGTGCTGACCCCGGCATTCCGGTCACAAATTGAAGACACCTGGGATGAAAAGGTCCTGGAGGACCTCTACCTCCCCTACAAGAAAAAACGAAAAACGCGAGCCATGATGGCCCGCGAAAAGGGTCTCGAGCCCCTGGCCACCCTCATCCTCGAACACCGCACCAGGGACCTGCTCCAGGCTGCTCGCCCCTTTCTCAGTCCGGATGTCCCGAGTGTGGACGATGCCTTGCAGGGTGCCCGGGATATCCTGGCCGAATGGATCAGCGATGACCACGGAAATCGGGATCGGTTGCGTCAACTTCTGTGGAAGGAAGGCCTGGTCGTCGCCAGGAAAACCAACAAGGATCATCCGGAAAAAGAAAAATATCGCGACTATTTTGATTACCAGGAATCTGTCAAGAAAATACCCTCCCACCGTTTTCTGGCGGTTCGTCGGGGAGAGCAGGAAGGCGTGTTGCGCATGCACATTCGATTGCATGAACCGGATCACTTGACTGACTGGCTGTGCCGCCGGTATATCAAGTATGCCGGGGCCTGTGCGGACCAGATCCGACAGGCTGTCGGGGATAGCTTCCAACGGCTGCTCATGCCCTCCCTGGAAAATGAACTGACCGCAGAACTACAGAGCCGGATGGAGGATGAGGCCATTGAAGTGTTCGCCCAAAACCTTCGGCAACTGCTGCTGGCCGCCCCTCTCGGACAGGTGCCCACCATTGCCCTCGACCCCGGTTATCGGACGGGGTGCAAGGTCGCCTGTCTGAATGCCCAGGGGGATCTGCTTGAAGCGACGACCATCTACCCCCTTCCCCCTCAAAATGAAACCGAGAACGCCGCAAAATCCCTGGAGCATCTCATCCGAATCCACGAGATCCGGGCCATGGCCATTGGCGACGGAACGGGTGGCAAGGAAACATTTACCTGGGCGCAAACCCTACCGTTCAGGGATCAGGTGGACATCCACCTGGTCAGTGAAAATGGGGCCTCGATCTATTCGGCTTCAGATGTCGCCCGGGAAGAGTTTCCCGATCTGGATCTGACCTACCGAAGCGCGGCATCCATTGGCCGCCGGTTAATGGATCCCCTGGCAGAGCTGGTCAAGATCGAACCCAAATCCATCGGCGTCGGCCAATACCAGCATGATGTACACCAGGGCAAACTCAAGCAATCCCTGGAAGAAACCACTCAATTTGCCGTGAACCAGGTGGGCATCCAGGTCAACACGGCCAGCGAACACCTCCTGCGCCATGTGGCGGGCCTGGGGCCTGTACTCGCCAAAAAGATCATCGCCCACCGGCAGGAGATCGGTTCCTTTCGAAGCCGGTCCCAATTGAAAGAGGTTGAACGGATGGGTGCCAAGACATTTGAACAGTGCGTCGGCTTCTTGCGGGTGCGCAACAGTGCCCATCCTCTGGACAACACTGGCATTCATCCCGAACGATATGGTCTGGTCGAACAAATCGCCCGGGATCAGGGCGTTTCGGTCAAGGACCTGCTCCGGGATGCCGAGGCGCAAAAGCGCATCCACTGGCAGGACTATATCCAGGCGGATGTGGGGATGCCCACCCTCCTCGATATCCAACAGGAGTTGCAGCGTCCGGGACATGACCCCAGGGGGAGTGCACAGTCCTTTCGCTTTTCTGAGGAGATCAAGGACATCCAGGATATTCGTGTCGGCATGGTCTTGCCGGGTTTGATCAGCAATATCACCAATTTCGGAGCCTTTGTCCATCTGGGCATCAAGGAGGATGGCATGATCCATATCTCGCAACTGGCAAACAGATTCATTCGCCACCCGTCAGAAGTCGTTCAGCTTCAACAACCCGTACAGGTAAAGGTCATGAATGTGGATATCCCGCGCCATCGTATCGACTTGACCATGAAGGACCTGTCATGACGCCCCCACCCGGAAAGGATCGAACCCAACCGCTGGCAAGACGCCGCTGGAAAAGGGCTCTTCCAGTGCTTTTCCTGATGTTCCTGGCGGGGCTGTTCTGGCCTGTGGATCTCACCGAAGACCCCTTATCGACCATCCTCACGGATCGAACCGGTGTCCTGATGGACGCCCGGATCGCAGCGGATGGCCAGTGGCGCTTCCCCCCTTCCGGTGAGATTCCCGACAAATTTGAAAAAGCCTTGCTGACCTACGAGGATCAATGGTTTTACTGGCATCCGGGATTCAATCCTGTCAGCCTGTTTCAGGCCTTCCGAGCCAATACCAGATCCGGTAAGATCCTGCGCGGAGGCAGCACGATCACCATGCAGCTGGTCCGATTGTCTCGAAAGGGGCAGCCCAGAACCTACCGGGAAAAATGGATAGAAGTACTCACCTCTATCCGGTTGACCTGCCAGTTGCGCAAACGATCAGTGCTGCGGGAGTACATTGCCCGCGCCCCGTTTGGTGGTAATGTGGTCGGTCTGGAAGCGGCGACATGGCGCTACTATGGCAAACCCCCGTCGCTGCTCAGCTGGGGAGAGGCCGCTGCCCTTGCCGTCCTCCCGAATAGCCCCGCACTTATCCACCCGGGCCGTAACAGGGACCAATTGCGCCAAAAGCGAGATCGGCTGTTGCAGCGAATGGTCCGGCACGGTGTGCTTTCTGCCGATGCCGCGAGTATGGCCCGTATGGAGCCTGTACCAGATGTCCCGGTGGCCTTGCCGCGACGAGCTCCCGAACTGGCCACTACCCTGGGCAAGAGGACCACCGGCCATATCCGCACAACACTGGATGGACGGCTCCAGGATGCCGCCCGGGCGATCATGCTGCGCCATCATCCCCAGCTTTCTGGAAACGGGATCGACAACCAGGCCGTCCTGGTCGTTCGGAATCAGGACCTGCACGTACTTGCCTATGCCGGCAACACACCGGCTCCGGAGGTGCGTGGAGGCGATGTGGATATCATCCGCGCCGCCCGCAGTCCCGGCTCGACCCTCAAGCCACTTCTGTTTGCCTGCGGACTGGATGATGGGTTGATCTGGCCCCGGACCATCCTCGATGATATCCCGACCCAATACGGATCCTATCGGCCTGAAAACTACAACCGTCAGTTTGAGGGAATCGTCCCGGCTGAACAGGCCCTGGCATCTTCCCTAAATATTCCCATGGTCCGGTTGCTTCGATCGTTCGGTGTCGATCCCTTTTTGAAAAAACTGCAGGGTTTCGGGTTGAGTACGCTGGACCGGACGGCCGATCACTACGGTTTGTCCCTGATCCTCGGTGGTGGAGAGATCACTTTGTGGCACCTGGTCCAGGTCTATGCGGCCATCGCCCAAAACCTGACGCGTGCACCTGAAGACCTCCCGATCGAAAACAACCTGCTTCACGTAAATGGATCTGATACTGTTCGAGGGCGCATTCAGGTCCCCGGTCGGGGAGCCAGCTGGCAGATGATGGAGGCCATGCGACTCCCGGATCGGCCTGAGGGCCAGGAAAACTGGTCCTATTTTCAGTCGTCCAGGACGATTGCCTGGAAAACGGGTACCAGCTTTGGCTTCAAGGATGCCTGGGCAGTCGGCGTCACACCTGAATACACCATCGGGGTTTGGGTGGGCAATGCGGACGGAACACCCCGGCCGGACCTGGTCGGCTTGAAAGCGGCAGCGCCCATCCTCTTCGATCTGTTTGACCTGTTGCCGGAGTCCAGCTGGTTTGCCCCTCCCCTGGATGACCTGGACTATGCCGTGACCTGTTCATTTTCGGGACACCCTCCTGGCACATCTTGCCCGACAGATACCATCCTCGTCCCCTATCGCAGGCGACAACCCGAGGTATGCTCCTATCATCAGGAGATCCTTCTGGATCCACAGACCGGAAACAGGATCAACAGCAGTTGTGCCAATCCGTCACTTGCCATTCGAAAAACATTCCCCATACTGGCTCCCCTCCAGGCGCATTTCTACACCATGCATCATCCGGAATTCCAATCCCTGCCTCCCCTGGATCCGCACTGCCAGGAAGGTGAGGACCTCAGTCCGATCCAATGGATCTATCCAGCTGAATTCACCCGAATGGTCCTACCGGTTGACCTGGATGGCCAGCGGCAATCCATCCTGGTCCGGGCCACTCACCGGGATGAACAGGCTGTCATCCACTGGCATCTGGATGAGGTGTTCCTGGGAACAACACAACGGGATCATGTCATGACAATACAACCTTCTCCAGGGGGGCACACCCTCACGCTGGTCGATGGTCGTGGCAATCGAGCCGTACAGCAAATTGAGATCCAGGAATAAAAAAAGTCCTACACCAGGGGGAAACTTGGTGTAGGACCCAACAAACATACTATGAGAAAACCTTTACGAAGATGAGGCACATCCGCTTCGCAGTCAAGGTTCTTTTCGACAATGGAGGGTGGATCTCAGGGAACGGTAGGATCCGTTGAGGGAACGGTCGGATCACGGGGAAGGAATTCCGCATTCCGCCCGAATGGACCTGTTGAAGACGCTAGATCTTCTTTCGTCTGGAGGGGAAATACAATTCAACTCTCGTGCCAAGTGCGGCATTCTCTGAATCTTTCAGGTCGATAATTTCAAGCCGGTGGCCCGACTGCTCACCCCTGTTCAACAATTCAAGCCGTTCTCTGGTGATCCCGATGCCCAGTGATTTATGCTGATCCCGCATGGGATTCCTGGCCTGTAGCCGGATCGCCTCTTCCCGCCCGATCCCGTCATCCTGGACACGACAGCGGATCACATCATTTTCGAGCAGGTCAAACCGGATGTCAATCGTTCCGGACTGTCGTTTGACAAATCCGTGTTCGATCGCATTCTCAACAAAGGGCTGGACCATCATGGGAGGGATCATCACCCGATCCTCATCGATCTCCTCATGAACTTTCACAGAGAAGTGCAACCGTCCGTCAAAGCGGAGTTTCTGATTGACAAACAGGTAATCCTGGATGAAGGTCACCTCCTCTTCAAGGGTGATGAGTTCCGTGTTGGAAAGATTGAGGCTCTGCCGGACAAGTCCGGCAAACTTGGCCAGATAGCGGGAGGCTTTATCCCCGTCTTCCCGGTTGATGAAGTGCTGGATCCCATTGAGGGCGTTGAACAGAAAATGCGGATTCATCTGGGCACGCATGGCCTGCAGTCGCAGTTCCACAGCCTGGGCACGAAGGCTCTCTGCTTCCTGCTCCTTCTGCTCACTTTCATATTTGACCTGCAGCTCCATCAAGTTGCGCTGCTGTTGTTCCTCCCTTGCTTTTTCTCCGATCTCGTCGTACAACAACAGGTATTCATAGGCATTCTTGTATTCACCCAGTTCGGCATAATGCTGGGCGATCTCCTTGCAGATCAGGGACATCTGGCTGCTATCCTGGATCGACCGGGCATATTCAGACGCCTGAATAAAATGGTGCATGACCAATTCCTGCTGGTGATCCAACCGGGCCAAACGCGCTCTCCATGTGGCGATCACAGCGAGGTTCTTTTTATCGGGCCCGGCTTTTTCATAGAGTTCAGCGGCCTTGTCCAGTGCTTCGCGGGCAGGTGTGGCTTCACTTTGTTGCAAGTAAATAAACCCGAGATTGGCCCAGGCCCCGGCGCGGGCTTCGATCTGCCCGGGATCATCCTGTGCGATCGCCAGTAAAAACATTTGCCGGGCACTCTCCCATTGCTCAAGTGCCATATTGGCGATACCGGCATTGAGGTAATGCCAGGAGATGCGGGTATGGAGATGGAATGCTTCACAGATCTGAACGACCCGGGCATACGATTGCTGGGCCAACTGTCGTTCGCCTGATCCGGTATACCAGTCTCCCAATCCACTATGCAGGAGTGTCAGATAGTCCAGGTCATCCCATTGCCATTGGCCCTGAAGGGTGGGTAGCATCCGTTCGGCTTGCCTGTACAGGGGAAAGGCCTGATGCAGCTGCCCCAGCCGCAATTTGCTGGAGGCCTGTCGGATGAGGAGATGAAAGGTCTGCCTTGGGCGAGGATATCCTTTGATCAGACGCGCTGCCTGGTCGATCTGCTGATCCGCCAGTAGAACGTCTCCCTTATTCATGGCGACGGCACACCAATCCAGGAGGACATCTGCCTGAAGGTCCTGAGCCCCTATTTCTTCGGCCTTGCGCAGGGCTTCCTGAAAGGCATAAACGGCTTCGCTTTCTTCCTGTTGCAGGTTGGCCAGGATACCGCGGGTCTTCCAGCATTGAAATTCCAGGGAATGCCCTGGCTGAGCGGTGTGCTCCCGCGAGAATGCCAGTGCCTGATCAGGATGGGTATAGGTGAGATAAGCCAGCCATCGTTCGCCCCACACCCGTTGGTCGGGCAGACTGTCAGCTGATCGGAAGCGATGTTCCAGATCAGCGCCGGGAGATACATCTGGCAGAAAGATGGCGCTCATCCGGTAAAGATAATAGAAGCAAACTGGTCAGAACTGGTGTTTCTGATCCCAGTGCGACTGGATGAACGATCTTCCGGATCTATTGGGGGACTTTACCGCCGCAGCGGATAAACCAACGGGTACTGAAACGGACCGGTGGACGTCCGCCCTTGATCCGTTGCATTTCTTCTTTGGTCAAGACCTGCAAATCGCGTTTGAGCTGATCCAGGGTCTTCTTTGGTTTGGACTTCATGACGAATCTCATTGATATGATGGGACTATGCTCGCCACTCCAGCCGGTTCAGTGCGGTAAATATAAGTGTTTTTTATGATTTGTATCGGCCTCCTTTACCAGGATGCATTCCTGCCTATAATTCCTCCTGTAATTTTCTGACCCGTTCGATGAATTCGGCCCTGCGTCTGCGGCTGACATCGATCTCTTTACCATCATCCATCACCAGGTACCCGCCATCCCCTTTGACAAATTTTCGGATGAAATTCAGGTTGATCATGTGCCGTTTATGCACCCGAAAAAAATGCTGGTTGACCAGGAGGTCCTCATAGGATTTGATGGTCTTGGAAGCCGTAAGCCGGTCCCCGTTCTGCATAAAGATATTGGTGTAATTATCATCCGCTTCAAAGCGAACGATCTCTTTCAGGTTGAGGAAATAGATCCCGTCCAGTGCCGAAACGGTCAGTTTTTCATAGGTATGAGGTTGGGCCAGGGCCCCTTGAAAGACATCCAGACGCTGGGCGATCCTGTTCAACCGGCCGGGGCGGATCTGCGCCACAGCCTCCTTGAGGGCATCCGGATCAATGGGCTTCAATACATAATCGATTGCACTGTATTTAAAGGCCTTGACCGCAAACTGCTCGTATGCGGTCACAAAGATGACCTCGAACGGACGTTCATCCAGCTCATTCAATAATTGGAAAACCAGACCGTCCTGCAGGTTGATGTCCAGAAAGGCGACATCCGGTTTCAAGCTGGGGTCCTTCAATACCTTTACGCCCTGCTCCACAGAATCTGCCTCCCCGACCACCTCCACTTCCGGGCAATATCGACCGAGCAGATTCTTCAGATTCTCCCGTCCATATTGTTCGTCATCTACAATTATTGCACGTATCACGGGTCGGTCTGGTTTTTCATATATAACAAAGTTAACCTATTTGAAAGTTATTGCTGACGCCGGTGCAACAGCGATCCAGATTCGTGCTATCCGGCCGCGGGTCACCCCCGTGCAGCACTCCGGGGAAGCAGGAAACGCCGCTGGTCTGTCGTCTTTATGTACATTTGTTTCTCTACCTCCGACCAGTTTATGGCCAAACCAATACGAACACGCAGAGAAGAATGGCACCGGATCATTTTCGGGTTCAATACAGCCGCAGGCCGAACATTTGATGTCATCCTGCTGGTCGCCATTATCCTGAGCGTCCTGGCGGTCTTCCTGGAAAGTGTTACTGAGATTGAAAGCAAGCACCGATGGATCTTCGTGGTACTGGAATGGGGATTTACAGTGCTTTTCACAATTGAATATATCGCCCGGCTGTGGGTTGCCCGGAAACCCTTCCGGTATATGACCAGCTTTTTCGGGGTTGTCGACCTGCTGTCCATATTGCCAACCTACATCAGCCTGCTCCTGCCCGGCACACATTATCTCCTGACCATCCGGATACTGAGGGTTATTCGTGTGTTCCGGATATTCAAATTGGCCGGACACCTGAAGGAAAGTCACATGATCGTGGCCGCATTGTACGCCAGCCGTAAAAAGCTGACGGTATTCCTGACGACGGTCCTCCTGCTGGTCATCATTATCGGCTCCATCATGTATGTCATCGAAGCGGGCTCGAACAGCGGGTTTGACAATATTCCCCGCTCCATCTACTGGGCGATCGTAACCCTGACCACGGTGGGTTACGGCGACATCTCACCCGCCACTCCCCTGGGGCAGTTTCTCGCTGCAGTGGTCATGATCCTGGGATACGCCATCATTGCCGTACCGACAGGCATCGTTTCGGTGGCCATCAGTAGGATGGAACCTGAAAGAGAACCCGATGGAGACCACCGGGTATGCAAGCATTGTGATTCAGAAGGGCATTACACAGAAGCGGTTTTCTGCTTCCAGTGCGGCCGCCCCTTAAAGATCAAGTCGTCCTGATCAGTGTACCCTGGTGGTGGCCAACAATCGCTTGATACTGTATCGACCACTGCCATTGACCAGGACGATCAGCAATCCTCCCGTGACGGCGAGATTTTTCATGAACAGGATGGATTGCAGGCGTAATTCAGGAGGGGGGTGATTCCAGAAATCATGCGCGATCAGGGTCACGGGAACCCAGTATAGCAGGAGCAGTATGGTGCCGAATGTCGTCCGATATCCGATCAGCAGGAGGATGCCTCCGAGGAGCAAGGCAAAGATGCCCCCGGACAATAACAAGTCCTGCTTCCAGGTCAACCCGCACTCGGTCATTTGGATCTGGGTGTCTTCCCAGTATCGCCACGAGTCATAGGCTTCAAACAGGAAGATGACTGCCAGAAAAACCCGCCCCATCAGATCGATAATCGATTTCATGTTACAAAGATCGGTGAAATCCCGCTTCCGTCATCCAATTTGATATGGCAATTGCTGAATTCTGTCCATCCATAGCTGCGGACAGGATGCCGCCAGCATAACCGGCCCCCTCCCCTACAGGGAATAATCCCACTACTTCCGGGTGCATTCGCGATGTGGGATCGCGGGGTATCCGAACGGGCGAACTCGTCCGACTTTCCGTGCCGATCACAACCGCTTCTTCAGTCAGATAACCGGGCATTTTGCGATTGAACTCACGTGCGCCGGACTGAAGCGAACGGACGATCCATTTGGGAAGTAACTGATGCAGGGGTGCCGGATAGATCCCCGGAATATAGGAGGTGCCCGGCAGATCGGCGGAAAGCTTTCCCGTCAGAAAATCGGGCAGTCGCTGAGCCGGGGCCTGCTGGCCGCCAGTCCCTGCCTGAAACAGGGTTTGCTCCACGTCCTTTTGAAAATCAAGGCCTGCAAATACACCCCGGGAATGGTACGGCACCAGATCCTTCCAATCCACGCTGACTACCGTGCCGGCATTGGCATAGGGACTGTCCCGTCTGGACATGGACATCCCATTGACGACGATCTCTCCGGGGCTTGTCGCCGTGGGAACAACCAATCCTCCCGGACACATGCAAAACGAAAAGACACCGCGATCCTCCACCTGGCAAGCCAGGCCATAACTGGAGGCCGGCAACAGGTCATGTCGATGACGCTGCCCATACTGGATCTCATCGATCAGGGCTTGTGGGTGCTCGATCCGGACACCCAGGGCATAAGGCTTGAATTCAATGGCAATGCCCTTTCGGTGCAACATGTAGAAGATATCCCGTGCAGAATGCCCGGTGGCCAGCATGACGGCCCTGCCTGCTCTTTCTTGCCCATTTTCCAGCTGGATACCCTGGACCGCTCTATCGTGAACCAGAATATCTGTCACCTTGGTGGAAAAATGGATCTCCCCGCCATAGTGCTGGATGGTTTCCCGGATATTCATGACCACCTGGGGCAATTTGTTGCTACCGATATGGGGATGAGCATCCACGAGAATATCCGGATGAGCGCCGTGTTCGACCAAAAGTCGGAGGACTCGCTCCATTTTACCTCGTTTGACGGAGCGGGTATACAGTTTGCCATCCGAATAGGTACCGGCTCCTCCTTCACCAAAACAGTAGTTTGAGTCCGGGTCAACTTCTCCGAATTGCTGGATGGCTCGCAGATCCCGACGTCTTTCGCGGGCATCCCGACCCCGGTCAAACAACACCGGCTTCAATCCGATCGCCAGGCATTCGAGGGCAGCGAAGTAACCTGCCGGTCCTGCTCCGACGATGAGGACCTCCGGAGACTCATCCACCATTTGAAAGGAGGACAGGATGGCCGGCTCAGGAATGGGTTCTTCCCGGAGAAAGACGGCACACCGCAACTGCACCCTCGGAGGCCGGGATCGTGCATCAATGGATCTGCGTACTACTTCGATGGCAAAGACATCCTCCGCAGGCAGGTGGGCCTTGCGGATCACGGCCAGGCGGATCAGATCAGGGTCATCTGCCGTTTCCAGGGAAACTCGAAGATCAATGTGCTGGACCATGATTGCCGTCAACTAGTGTATGTGACGAGTCGTCAATGTCCGTTGATCGTGGATTTATTCAGGCTTTCATTCCGTGACCACTGGCGAGCACTCTCCTTCGTGAAGTCGGACGGGATATAGACCCGGTGATGGATGATCTCATCACAAGGACCCTTTTGAGAGGTCAGGCCGGCGCGCTTGGGAATGGCCTGGGCAAGGGTGAGGCCGGGAGCCTTGACGGTCGAAGTCAAGGCATATCGTCCTTCCTTGACCACATGGTTGAAAATCCCTTCCTGACAGGTAGCCAGGACGATCTCAGACTCGACGAATACAGCACTGTTTTCCCAGGTATGAACTGAAAAACTGTCCTGCAGATCAAACGATATTGTCAGAATGGAGTCGCCCGGGACCGTGGTATACAGAATCTGCCTCAACTGGGCGGAAGCCGGCAGGGAGAGCAGCAGGAATGCGATCAGGGAAGAGAGAATACGTGTGGTCATCTAATGGAAATATCCGTGAAGATAACGCTGGTCATTTTGAATTCGTACCTGATGGGGCGGATTCCGACAGAATGGGCTGTACGTCCGGGTCAGCCAAAGCAACGGGCATGCCATTTGGCAGATACACCTTAAACCGATAGGTCTCCTGCAGTTCCAGGCCACGGACGGTGACCGGTGCCAGACGATTGGCCTGACGGATCAGGAGGTTTGCGCCGTTTTTCTCGGCGACAATACTATACCGCATGGCATGGATCAGGGCCTTCAGGATGGGGTCGCCCGCATTCAGCAGACGGACCTCTGTTTCCACCTGGATCAGTTCGCCTGGTGCGACGAGATATTCTACCTCACCCGGCAGATCCAGGATCACCTGTTCTGTTCCTGATGGATTGAACGCCTGGATCACGGAACGTGAAGCCTGCCCGAAACCTGCCAGGAAGAACAAAAGTGAAAGAATCGTAACTGCGATCAATCTTCGCATGTCGGATAGGTTTTTAGGATAACAGCGTATGGCCGAAAAAGATTCGACCTAACGCATGGCTTGTCGGATTCTGACCAATTTCTCCAGAAGGCCTTCCAGCTGGTCCAGTGGTAGCATGTTTGCACCATCGGATTTTGCCTGGCTCGGATCGGGATGTGTTTCTATAAAGAGCCCGTTGATGCCGCTGGCGATGCCTGCAGAGGCAATTGTTTCGATCAGGGCCGGACGGCCGCCGGTCACGCCAGAGGATTGATTGGGTTGTTGCAGGGAATGGGTACAATCCAGGACTACAGGGGCATATTGTTGCATGGCCGGGATTCCCCGAAAATCTACAACCAGATCCTGGTAACCGAATGTAGTCCCCCGCTCCGTAAGTAAAACCCGTTCATTCCCGGATTGACGGATCTTGTCCACGGCAAACTGCATGGATTCAGCACTGAGAAACTGTCCCTTCTTGACATTGACAATCTTCCCGGTCTCCGCAGCAGCCACCAGGAGGGAGGTCTGTCGGCACAGAAAAGCGGGGATCTGCAGAATATCGACATATCGGGCTGCCAGGGCCGCCTCAGCATCAGCATGAATATCCGTTGTCGTGGGCAGGTCCATCGCCTGGCCGACCTCCCGGATCAATTCCAGGGCACCCTCGTCGCCAATACCGGTAAAGGAATCCAGCCGAGACCGGTTGGCTTTCCGGTAAGACGCCTTGAAGACATAGGGAATTCCCAGTCGGCTGCACATGTCCTTCACCTGACCAGCCACCTCGTATACCAGATCCCGACCTTCTACGACACAGGGTCCGGCGATGAGAAAAAATGGATGTTCAGGCCGGTTCAGATCTGTCCAGACAGCATTGATATCCTTCATGGGGCGAAGATCCGCGTTTTTCATCAATTCAGAATATAATTTTAAATGAATGTTATAATAATATTGAAATCCACCTATTATTTCAATATTACCTGATCATGCGGCATATTATTCCATGCTAATCATTTAGAATCCAGGCGGTGGGTTCGAATTCCCGCTGGATGATCGTCAGTGCTTCCCGAGGGGATTGCACATCCGGATTCACGGTGATAAAGACCCGGGTCAGGCTCCCGCGAGCCGGCTCGCTACCTGGCGTAAATCCGGCATCCCTCAGCCGATCCAGAATGGCGACGACATTTTCCGGGTTGCCAAAGTGCCCTACGGCGATGCGCACACCGGCTGCTGCCGGTGGAGGTGAATAGCGTTCTTCCTCTTCGACTGTCTGTGCTGTATCGGATTCGAGATGTGCCACCTCCTGGTCTTCCAATAAGTCCTCGGTGATATCCCCAGGGGTCGTTGTCGAATAGGCGTCATCAGGGCTTATCTCATTTTCGGGGATGGTCACCTCTGTGAGCGGCCCTCCTGGATCTTCTCCGGGAGAAAAGATCAACCAGAGGCAGCCTGCAATGGAGAGGATCAGGAGTGTTGCCAATCCGGGGAGAAACAGTCTGTCCTTCCAGGACCGTAGCATCTTGACCTGCGGGCGTACGATCACCCGGCTCCGCTCCTCCTGTGCAACCCGGGCCGCTTCTTCCGGTGTTCGTCGCAATACCGGCCTGGCTGTTACCGGACCCAATCCATACACGTCCAGATAATAATTGAATGCAGCCGGTTCGAAGGTGAGTTGATCATCCTTTCCTCTCTGGAAGGTCCCCACTTCGGGTAAAAACACAGGCTGATCTCCGGACAGTGCCTCCTCTACCAATCGAAGTTGCTTCAGCAGGTCCTTTCGTGCCAGGTCCTCCTGCTGGATACCACTGACCTGTTGATAATCTTCCAGAAATGCCTGGTCCGGGTCAGAAAAAGCCTCTTCCGTCAATGGTTCGAATTGCGGTCTTTCAGCGGGGGGCATCATGCGTCCCTCCTGGCGCAGCAGGCGAGCGGGATGATAGTGCAATTGCAATACCCCTATTCCCGGCAATACCGTCCGTCCGGACCGCAACAGGTGTTGCTGGATGGCCAACGCAAGATTTCTGAACTCCATGACTGTGGTCAACTTTTCTGGATCCAAAGGTACTGACCTGCGAACTCCTGAGGGTCAGACCTGTTCAGAAAGGTAAGAAAAACCGAGAAGTGCTCCTTCTGCCCGATCGGTATCCTACCTTTATTGTTCAGCATGAATCGATACACCCGCATACTCGCCATCTTCACCGCTGCCTACATCGGATTGGCCCTGACCTGGTGGAGCTTCCTGCTCTTCCACAAGAATGAGGCCCTCTACGAATCCCATCTCCAGCTGAGAGCACTTGCAGACCAGCATCAACTGGTGCTTCGACCAGATCTGCCTGACCAGGCGACGATCATTCGGACCTATCAAGGACAGCGGATGATGATCATCGGCGAATCCCTCTTCATCCTCATCAGTGTATCGATCGGCATCTGGTTGATCTTCCGCTCCTATCTGAGAGAACAGAGGGTCATTCGCCAGCGACGGAACTTCCTGTTGTCCATCACCCATGAACTCAAAACCCCACTGACCGCCATGCGCCTGGCCTTTGAGACCATCCAAAAGCGGCAACTGAACCCCGACCAGCTGACCCGGCTGGTGTCCTCCTCGGTTCGGGAGGCAGACCGCCTGACGGAAACCGTGAACAATCTCCTGCTGACGGCGCGTATGGACCGAAAATACGTGCCCCGGATAGAAGCCAGGACCCTGCAGACCGCACTGGAGAACTGGACTGCAGAATGTCAGAGCTTCTGGTCGGGGAGGCACATTACCATTCACACCAATAGTGCACGTGAGACTCCAGTTAACGCGGATTGGACCGGGTTGGACATCATCTTTCGCAACCTGGTCGAAAATGCCGTAAAGTACTCCCCATCTGATACTCCGGTACACACCAGCATCGAGGTCCATGCAGGTCACCTGACCCTGGCCGTCCGCGATGAAGGGACCGGAATTCCTCCCTCAGAGCGGCAACGCATTTTCGACATGTTCTACCGCATCGGCAACGAGGATACACGGGCGGGTAAAGGAACAGGTCTCGGCCTGTATCTTGTGCGCGAAATTGTCCACCAGAACAAGGGAAAGATCGAGCTCCGATCGAATGAACCCAAGGGATCCTGTTTCACGATACAACTGCCGATATGACCCATCAGATCCTGATCGTAGAGGATGAGTCCAGCATTCGTGACTCACTGGCCCTGAACCTTGAATTGGAGGGCTATGATGTAACTCCTTGTGAAGATGCGATGCAGGCAATGTCCCAGCTGCAATCCCGACAATTTGACCTGATCTTACTGGACATCATGTTACCCGGGATGTCCGGGCTGGACCTGTGTGCCCATATCCGAATCTCCCACAGGGAGATCCCCATCCTGATGCTCACCGCCAGAGACACACCTGAAGACCGGATCAACGGGTTGCGTATCGGGGCAGATGACTATCTGATCAAGCCGTTTCATCTGGAGGAACTCCTGTTGCGTATCGCCAATCTCCTCAAGCGACAAAGCAACGCCCAGGTGCTGAAGGATTCTCCTGACTTGTTTGAATTCGGGAACTACACTATCGATTTCAGTGCATTTGAAGCACAAACGAATCTGGGCCGGGTGGAATTGACAAAAAAGGAGGCAGCCCTGCTGAGACTCCTGATCGATCGACCGAATGAAGCGGTCTCCAGGCAACAGATCCTGCACATTGTCTGGGGATATGAAGTCGCGCCATCAACCAGAACCATCGACAACTTTATCCTGAGCTTTCGGAAATACTTCGAACTCAATCCCCGGAAACCCCGACACTTTCACTCCGTTCGCGGGTATGGATACAAATTCACACCTTGAACAGTCCTTGATATCTTATCACGGAACAGGGATCACTCCTCTACGACAACCTTTTTCTTCCTTCGGGTCTTGAAGAGCTCCACGATCTCCTTTTCCGTCAGGAATCCGAGATCGGTGAAGGTCGCGCGAACAAACCGCTTGATATCCTGGTAATCCTTGCCGCGCTTGTCCGTATATAATTTGATCAGGCGCTTGACATATTTCATGTTCAGATCCTTGACATCCTGCTTGAAATGCTCATTGTCAAAGATCTGGAAGTAGGCCGGATAGATCTTGCTCAGTTCAAAGACCTCCGGATAATCTGTTGGTTCCAGATTGTCCAGGAATTTCCGGAGATAGCCGTAGACCGTCAGGCGGACACACTCATTGACCCGGCTCACGCCCTGGTGTTCTCCGTAGAACTTCTGGATGGCCTCGATGGCATCCGGATGGATATACCCTGTGGAGTGGATGACTTCCACCAGTTCATAGTACCCGGAAATATCATCCTTGATCTTGTTGTCCACGATCCCGGCCACCTGGCGGTCGCTTTCGGCGGATACATTGTACTGGCTGTGATGAAGTTCGGCGAGGATCCCGAAATAATGCTCATTGAACTCCGGGTCATCCTTGCGCAGCTTGTTGAAGATCTTTCCGGCTTGCTTCCGTGATGCTTCAGGAGCGTCAAAGAAGTTCAGGAACATGGCCAGCAGGTAGTTGTGCTCATAGGCGCCCTGAAAGTCCGGATTGCGCACCAGGTCATAGATCGGCTCCAGGATGGATTCATTGTTCAGATCCAGCTGGATCCGCCTGCCCAGGAAGTTTCGCAGGGAGGGGAAGTAACGCTTCAGATCTGGCAGACTACTCGGAAAGTCAGCGGTGAAGTAGACCTCATCCTTGAACTGACCCGCATATCGCCGGTAGGCATCCTGCCGGGGTTCCAGGTCATGATAACGCTCGATCATCTGCGCTTCGAGGAATTGGCGGATCTTCTTGTTGCTGATCTCCTGAAGTAAATTGGTTACCCAGATATCCGAACTCAATCCGAAACCGATCTGAATGGTCTGCCCGATGCGTTTGCGGATCCATTCAAAATTGGAGGAGTGACAGATGGCCAGGAGGATCTGACGGAACTGCTCCTGTGGATAGTAATAACGGATATCCTCATTGACCGCCCCACGCAAGACGGAGAATCCCAGGATTTTTGGCAAGAACAGACCCTCCAGTCGCTCATCCAGCAAGGCCAGTTCCAGGGAGGTGATCTGTAGCGGATCATTTTCAGCGACCATCTTATACAGTTCCGCAATGAGAGGCTCATACACCTCCCTCAACGCCTGATAACCCTCTTCCTCTTCGGTCTCCAGATAGGTTTTCAATTCTTCGGATTCCTGAATCTGGGTGATCAGATCATTCAGAGCGTCCTGATAGGCTTTTTCGAGCGTTACATTCATGATGGATACGTGTTTGCCGGTTCTTTTACACGAAACCTGGCAACCCAATTAAGGGCGGCCAGGTTCCAGTATTTTTCCGTGTCTTGAAGTGCGAAGGTATGAAAAGTTCAGCCTTGGCCATAAAAAAACCCCGTCAAAGACTTGACGGGGTTGATTTCTATAATTGATCAACAGAGGATCAGGCCTCCGGTTCTGTCTTCTCGTCTTCAACAGCAGGCGCTTCTTCAGCAGCAGGTGCTTCTTCAGCAGCAGGCGCTTCTTCAGCAGAAGGCGCTTCTTCAGCAGCAGGCGCTTCTTCAGCAGCAGGCGCTTCTTCAGCAGCAGGCGCTTCTTCAGCAGAAGGCGCTTCTTCAGCAGCAGGTGCTTCTTCAGCAGCAGGCGTTTCTTCAGCAGCAGGTGCCTCTTCAGCGGCAGGTGCCTCGGCGGCAGGTGCTTCCTCAGCAGCAGGTGCCTCTTCAGCGGCAGGTGCCTCGGCGGCAGGTGCTTCCTCAGCAGGAACTTCCTTCACCACTGGCTTGGCGGTGCCTGACATTGCGGAGAGGAAATCTTCCTTCTCCTTGGCAACGGCCTTTTTCCGATCCATTACCTTCGATTCCTTCTCGCGGATGAATTCCTGGTATTTCACTTCTGCCTCTTCCATGGTCATCGCGCCTTTGGCGACTCCACGAAGCAGATGCTTCTTGAACATTACACCCTTGAAACGCAGGATCGCCCGGACCGTATCCGTCGGCTGCGCGCCTTTGTTCAACCAATCCAGTGCCTTGTCCCGGTCGATCTCGATGGTAGCCGGAACAGTCATCGGGTTGTAAAAACCCAGACGTTCGATGTACTTGCCATCACGAGGTGAACGAGCGTCAGCAATGACGATCTTGAAATAAGGACTTTGTTTGCGCCCGTGGCGCTGTAATCTGATTTTAACGGCCATGTTCCGATTTAGTTAGGTAAGACCATAATCTGTTAATCCGCAAAGCGGACGACAGATTTCAAGCGGGTGCAAAGGTAACTCATTTTATTGTCTCGCACCAGCCTTTTCCGGAAAATTCAGCACACTGCCCATCAATCCGCATCCTCCCACCGAAAACAAGCTGCCAAATGCCAATATCCAGCTACTTTCGCTGCATGGCTCAAAAGCTCTACCCCAATCTGGTGCATGCAGTTGCCTTTGCACTGGCCGAAACGATCGAACAACCCTATCCCGCAGACAAAGTTCTGGCCCGAATGTTCAAATCCACCCCTCAATGGGGCTCGCGGGATCGTTCCTTTATTGCCGAAACCACCTATGATATCCTGCGCTACTTGCGCAGATATGCCGACCCTTCACGGCACCCTATCCCCTGGCTGGATGTGATCGGATGGCATCTGCAGGCTTCCGGCCATGAGCTTCCCGACTGGCCGGAATGGGAAAACCTTCCGCCGCCTCCACACGACCTGAACGCAGAATCCTGCCCGTTGGCCATCCGCGAATCGATCACCGACTGGATGGACCAAAAAGGCAGCGCCTTTTACGGTGAACGGTGGGAAGCCATTGTTACCGCCCTGAATCAGCCGGCGAAAGTGGTCCTGCGGGTCAACCCGATCCGTGCAACAACTATATCCCTTCAGGAGGCCTTGAGCAAGGAAGGATGGGAAACCGTCCAGAAAGGGGAATATGCCCTTGAACTGGTCGAACGGGGAAATGTATTTCGCACACCCGCTTTCAAGGACGGGTGGTTTGAGGTCCAGGATCTGGCCTCCCAGCAAGTGGCCCTGGCCCTGGATATCCAACCCGGTCAACGGATCGTGGACGGATGTGCCGGAGCCGGAGGTAAAGCTCTCCAGATCGGGGCGTTATTGGCGAACAAAGGCCAGGTCATTGCCCTCGAACCGGATGAATGGAAGTTGAAAGAACTGAAGCGGCGGGCAAAACGAGCCGGACTGAACAATATCCAGGGCAAATTAACCACAGATACCAAAACAGTGAAACGGCTTCACGGCTCTGCTGATCGCGTCCTGCTGGATGTCCCGTGTACGGGTTCAGGTGTCCTCCGAAGAAACCCGGATGCCAAATGGCGGATCGATCAAACCCTGCTGGATCGCTGTCTGAATTTGCAGGAAGAGATCCTGTACCAATATGCACCCGTCTGTAAAAAAGGAGGACGCCTGGTCTATGCCACCTGTTCCATATTTCCGGAAGAAAACCAGGAACAGATTGCACAATTCCTCAAGAAACACACTGAATATAGCCTCCTCGAAGAGAAGCAGCTTTTGCCGGATGAATTCGGCTACGACGGGTTTTATATTGCTGTGTTGGAGAAAGGAAAATGAGGAATGAAATTGGTCTTGGGCATTGGGTATTGGGCGTTGGCCAATTCGTTATTTCGTTATTGATTTATTTCGAAGGCCCAGGGGTGGATCGTAGCGGCTGCTTTAGCTGCCGCATTCCAAATCTTGAAAGCGGAGATTCACCAAATGGGTGCTATTTCGTGATTGGGATATTTCGTTATTTCGAAACTGAGGACCGGACTTGAGTAGAGAGTAGAGAGTAAGGAGTGGAGAGAGCCTAAAAAAGTTGGTATGCGGAAAGAGGAACTTGGAACACTGGAACCAGGAATCTGGCGTTATTTCGTGATTGGGTTATTTCGTTATTTCGAAACCGGGTCTGGGGACCGAAAGGGTATAGTTCAATTAACTGTGTCAGTTTCGAAAAAAGGTTTCGGTCCAGGGACAATTCTCGGCCCTGAAAACGAGCCAGAGGATTGGGCATGGAACGAAACCATGCAGGGGTCAATCTTCAAGGTACTGTGCATAGGTGTCTCCAAATTCAGCGATGAGTTCTTGTTGGATTCGTGACCAATGGAATGCCGTTCTCTTCCAGCTCTTTTCATTGTATTTGAGAGCCAGATAGAGTTGCTTCAGCAGGGATTGATCGTTGGGCCAGGTGCCTTTGGTTTTGGTCACCTTGCGTAGGATCCGATGCACAGCTTCAACAGGGTTGGTCGTGTAGATCATCCGACGAATGGACTCTGTGAAGTCCATGAACGCCATCAGATCATCCCATTCTTCCAGCCATTGTTTCATTATTTCAGGATAGCGTTTGTTCCACTTATTGCCAAAAGCATCCAATGCCTGCCTGGCTGTTATTCGATTGGCAGCGGTGTAGATTTTGCGCAAGTCAACACATACAGACTTCAAGTCCTTGTGAGACACAAAGCGAACAGATCGACGCACTTTATGGACAATGCATCGCTGCACAATTGCAAGGGGATAGATCTCCTTGATCGGGAGTATTCTAAAAAGTGTGTCAACACTTTTTAGGCCCGGGTATGCCCTGGAGGCCGTAGGCCGAAAGGGCATACCCGGGGTTCGCCCGTTTAACCGGTCCCGGATGGGAACCTGTCAGGGAAAAACTCCATGAACGATCTGGCCATTTCTGGCCAACATCTGACCTTGCGCTTCCAGCTCTTCGTGTTGTGTTGCAATGTCAAATATAGCAGCTTCTCCAAGGCCTGGTCATTGGTAAACGCACCCTTTGTCTTCGTTGTCTTTCTTAGGCAGCGGTGCAGGGCCTCTACGGCATTGGTTGTGTAGATGCTTCGCCTGATCGCTTCGGGATAATCAAAGAATGGAGTTAGTTCTGCCCAGTTCTTTTCCCATTTCTGGCCTATGGCTGGATACTTCTTATCCCATTTTCTCTTGAAGCGGTCCAACTGCTCTGATGCTGCTTCAAGACTGTCCTGGCTATAGATCTTCTTCAGATCCGAACAAATCGCACGACTATCCTTCCAGGACACATGTCGGATACTTGTGCGCACCATATGGATAATACACCGCTGAACGATCGATCTGGGGAATACGTTCTCGATCACGTCACTAAACCCGTTCAAGCCGTCCACACAAAAGAAAAATACGTCCTTTACGCCTCGATCCTTCAGGTTTTCAAGCACTCGCCCCCAATGGCGAGCACCCTCGCTTTGACCGATAAATAGACCTAGTACATCGCGCTCCCCTTCCAGATTCACGCCGAACACCGTATAAACAGCCTTGGATATCACCTGGCGGTTCTCTCTGACCTTGAAGTGTATGGCATCCAAATAGATGATCGCATAGACCTCATCCAAAGGCCGGTTCTTCCAGGCTGTGATCTCATCCAATACTCGATCTGTGATCGTGCTGATAAAGGATGGACTGTAGTTCAGACCGTACATCTTGCGCATATGCTCACCGATGTCCTCATAGCCCGTTCCCATGGAATACAGCGTCAGGATCTGTGCCTCCAGTTCAGGCGCTATACTGCGTTCCCACTTCTTGATCAACTCAGGTTCAAAGCTCCCTTGTCGATCACGGGGAGGACGCACTTCAATAGGGCCCAAACCTGTTCGAACCGTCTTGCGTGTATATCCATTTCGCCTGTTCCCAGGCTCTTCATCCGAGGATAGATGATCTTCCATCTCCCCTTCAAATGCCGCTGTCACGATTCTACCGATCAATTCTGTCAGCGCTCCTCCTTCTCCTGTTAAACCCTTTCCTGATCGAAGCTTGGATATCGCTTCTCGCTCGAACTCTGCATAGTCAAATTCTTCTTTCTTCCTTTTCTTCATTGTGTCAATTTAAGCATTCTTCAATTCTTCCTTTTGACACACTTTTCTGAATACCCTCCCTTGATCGCATCTTTAAAGCCTTTCAGTCCATCGACACAGAAGAAAAAGACATTCTCAACACCTCGGCGCTTCAGGTCTTCGAGGACTTGCACCCAGCCTCTAGATCCTTCGGCCTCAAATACATAGAGCCCTAGAATGTCTCTTTGACCATGCACATTCACTCCGTAGACAGTATGTACAGCTCTCGCTTTTGACATCCCATCCTGACGTGTCCGATAGTGCACTGCATCCAGATAAATGATCGCGTAACAGGCAGATAAGAGACGTTGCTGCCAGGCGGTGACTTCATCCATGACCTGGTCGGTGATCGAACTGATCAGCCCGTCGCTCAGGTCTACACCATACAACTGCCGCAGCTGCTGCTGAATGTCAGAGATCGAATTTCCACGGGCATACAGACTCAGGATGATCTCATCCATGCCTGTGCGTAACTCTCGTTCTCGCTTCTTGACCAGAAGGGGTTCATGCTCACCCAAACGGTCCCGGGGTGTTTTAATCATGAGTGGACCGGCTGTCGATCTGACTGTTTTTCCAACATGACCATTACGTCGGTTGTTCGCGATTGGCTCATCCCTGGCAGATTGCTCATCCATGAAATGGTTCACCTCACCTTCCAATGCGGCATTCACCATGGCTTGCATCATCTCACTGAATACACTGCCTTCACCGAACAGCGCTCCGCCACTGTAGAGCTG
>JAUIEA010000223.1 GCA_030429045.1 Bacteroidia bacterium
TCAGATCCCGCTGCAATCGTGAGATGGGCAGCTTGGATGCCAGGAACTCATTGACGGTATTCGCCATACCCAGATTCCCCTCCGCATTCTCAAAATCGATCGGGTTCACCTTATGCGGCATGGCTGAAGAGCCCACTTCATCTTTCTTCACTTTCTGTTTGAAATAATCCATGGAGATATAGCTCCAGACATCCCGGCACAGGTCGATCAGGATCGTGTTGATCCTGGACAGGGCCTGGAGATGGGCGGCCAGCATATCATAGTGTTCGATCTGTGTGGTGTACTGTGATCTGACCAATCCCAGGGACGAACAGAATTCGTCGGCAAAGGTCGGCCAGCTCTGATCCGGGTAGGCCACGACATGGGCATTGAAATTGCCGGTTGCGCCCCCGAATTTGGCCGCAAATGGGACGGCCTTTAACATGGCCAGTTGTTTCTCCAATCGTTCGACAAAGACCCTGAATTCTTTTCCCAGTCGGGTAGGAGAGGCCGGTTGGCCATGTGTACGTGCAAGCATGGGGATATCCTTCCATTCTGTAGACAGTTCACGAAGGCGTTTGATCAGTTGCTCCAGGGCAGGCACCAAATGGTCGCGAAAGGCCTCCAGTTGGGAAAGGGGTACCGCCGTATTGTTAATGTCCTGAGAGGTCAATCCGAAATGGATAAACTCCACATGGGCGCCCAGGCCCCTGGCTTCGAATTTCTCCCGAAGGAAGTATTCTACCGCTTTGACATCATGATTGGTGACTGCTTCGATCTCCTTGATGCGTTCGGCATCCTGGATCGTGAATGCCTCCCAGATGTCAGACAGGGAAGCAATGTCTACCGATTGAAGAGAGGCGATCCCACTCTGGCAGAGTTTCTGGAAATAGACGATCTCCACCCTGACCCGATACCGGATCAGGGCGTATTCTGAAAAATAGTCCTGGAGAACGGCGGTCTTACTGGCGTAGCGACCATCGATAGGTGAAATGGCAGTCAACATGAATGAAAGAAATGTTCGGTCACAAGGTACGGTGAGATCCCGAGGAGTGAGCAGTAGCCGGCATGATTCTGAAGCGGACATAAAAAAACCCTCCGGGAGGTCCCGGAGGGTCGATTCATCATCAGGTTGGACGATTACATCATGCCACCCATGCCGCCTGGCATAGATGGAGCGTGTCCGCCACCACCATCATTTGGTTCTGGCTTGTCGTTGATGACACATTCCGTTGTGAGTACCATTGCCGCAATTGAACCTGCATTTTCCAATGCAATCCGCGTGACCTTCAACGGGTCGATCACACCGGCCTTCTTGAGGTCCTCGTAGACTTCGGTGCGGGCGTTAAATCCATAGGCACCCTTCTTTTCCAGGATGTTCATCAGGACAACGGATCCCTCCACTCCGGCGTTTTCTGCAATGATCCGAAGAGGAGCTTCCAATGCCTTGCGTACGATGGCCACACCGGTCTTCTCATCCTCATTGACGGCATCGATCTTGTCCAGACCGGACATCGCCCGGATCAGGGCAACACCACCGCCGACTACAATGCCTTCTTCTACTGCAGCACGTGTAGCAGCCAGGGCATCATCCACACGGTCCTTTTTCTCCTTCATTTCCACTTCAGTGGCTGCACCGACATAGAGTACGGCTACACCTCCGGCCAATTTGGCCAGACGCTCCTGCAGTTTCTCCCGATCGTAGTCAGAAGTAGTGGCTTCGATCTGCTGCTTGATCTGATTGATCCGCGCTTTGATATTCGCCTCTTCTCCCTTTCCGTTGACCATGGTGGTATTGTCCTTGTCCACCGTCAGTTTTTCGGCGACACCCAGGTGGCTCAGTTCGGTATTCTCCAGCTTGTATCCCTGCTCTTCAGAGATGACCGTTCCACCGGTGAGCACGGCGATGTCTTCCAGCATGGCTTTCCGGCGATCGCCGAATCCAGGGGCTTTGACTGCAACGACCTTCAAGCCGGCGCGGAGGCGGTTGACCACCAGAACACCGAGGGCCTGACTGTCGATATCTTCAGCGATGATCAACAGGGGACGTCCACTGTTCACGACCTTTTCCAGGACAGGCAGGATATCCTGCATGTTGCTGATCTTCTTGTCGTGGATCAGGATATAGGGGTTCTCGTACTCAGCCGTCATATTCTCGGCATTGGTCACGAAGTAAGGGGAGAGGTATCCGCGATCGAACTGCATACCCATCACCTCCTCTACATAGGTATCTGTTCCCTTGGCTTCTTCCACAGTGATGACCCCATCCTTGGAGACACGCTTCATGGCATCCGCGATCAGGCTTCCGATCTCATCATCGTTGTTGGCGGAGATGGCAGCTACCTGCTGGATCTTCTTGAAATCATTGCCAATGACCTCGCTGTCTTTTTTCAGGTTGGCTACAACAGACTTGACAGCCTTGTCGATTCCGCGCTTGAGGTCCATTGGATTGGCGCCTGCAGCGACACTCTTCAGACCGGCAGTGACCATGGCCTGTGCCAGCACGGTAGCAGTGGTCGTACCGTCACCAGCGGCATCAGCTGTCTTGGAAGCAACTTCCTTGACCATCTGTGCGCCCATGTTCTCCACAGCGTCTTCCAGCTCGATCTCCTTCGCAACGGATACACCGTCCTTGGTTACGGCTGGTGCACCAAAACTCTTTTGAATAATAACATTGCGGCCTTTAGGTCCAAGCGTGACCTTTACAGCATTGGCCAATGCATCAATGCCCGATTTCAGTTTCTCACGAGCGTCACTATCGAATGTGATTTGCTTTGCCATAAATGGTTTGTGATTTTGATTTGATAGGAAAAAGGATTCAGGAATTGGGACTACAGGACGACCAGGATGTCGTCTTCCCGCATGATCAGGTAATCCTGACCTTCATAATGCAATTCCTGTCCGGCATACTTACCATAAAGGACGATATCCCCAACCTGTACGGTCATGAGGTTGCCATCTTTACCAGGGCCAATGGCAATGACCTCCCCACGCTGAGGCTTTTCCTTGGCGGTATCGGGAATAATGATACCCCCTTTCGTCTTTTCTTCAGCCGGTGCCGGCTTCACAACTACGCGATCATTAATCGGCTTCATACTCTATAGTAGATTTGGTTATTGAAAAAGATTCAGATTGATACCCCTCCTCATCACACAATGTGCCAAGCCATTTTTCCTGCCAATATTGCAGCGGCACCTGTCAGGGGAGGAATGTACTTCGACAGGTTGTCATGAAAATGCGAAGGGGCCTGACAGCTTCTGTCAGGCCCCTTCGCCAATGATGTGTATGTTCAGGTCAATTACTGAGAGAGCAATGGTGCTTCTCCACCTGCACCGCTCACCATGAGCGAGGTTATGATACAGAGTACCAGCAGCGCAGCTGCGAGATACCAGGTTGCTTTTTCAATGAAATCAGTAGACCGTGCAGCACCCAACATCTGGTTGGTTGCAGAACCGCCAAAGGTGGAATC